>CAJYHU010000155.1 GCA_913774655.1 uncultured Luteibacter sp.
CGGTGGTACGAAAGAGGGCCGAATCCGTGCTTCGCAAAAAATAACGGCATGAAGATTTTACCGACGCATGCCACGTCCTGCGACTTGGATTCGTCATACATATAAATATGTATTTCAATAATTTATACGGTATTTCGAACCTTAGTTATGAACTGACGCCAGCGACATCTGAAGCAGTCCTTTCAACCCCCTTTCGCATTCATTCGCAACTTCTTGAATCGCAAGATTTTCCTGTTGCAATGCAACTTGCATCGATTGTAATTAGGCCTATAACGCTGGCGTCACATATATGAAATTTTCATTCTTATATGCACTGCCTTGTGGATAGCCCGAGCAAGGACCAGGGGAACCGGGCGGGCTCGGCACTACCTTAAACATCGATCGCTCCTGTGGGGGGAGACCAGTGAATAGAACCGTTTTCCGGCGTGGAATCATCGCCAGCTCCGTTGCGCTCGCGCTTTGGGCACCTCATCTCATGGCGCAAACCGCGCCTGACAACGCCACCCCGCCAGGTAACGCCGGCAAACCCGACAAGGCCGTCGAGCTCAAGGCCGTGACCGTCACCGGTTCGATGATCCCGCGCGTGGAGGTCGAAGGCCCCGCACCGGTCGTCACCATCACCGGCGAAGAGATCAAGAAGCAGGGCTACACCACGTTGTGGGAGTTCCTCGACTCGCTGCCGCAGGTCGGCCAGCAGGTGTCGGACTCGGCCGCCTGGGGTTCCAGCTCGGTCAACGCCCGCTCGGTGAACCTGCGCGGGCTCGGCCCGGGCTTCAGCCTGCTCATGATCGACGGCCATCGCGTGGTGGACTACCCGCAGCCGCTCAACAAGCAGAGCAACTTCCAGAACTACAACAACATCCCCACCGGGATGATCGATCACATCGAAGTGCTCGCCTCCGGCGCCTCGTCGATCTACGGATCGGACGCCGTGGCCGGCGTGGTGAACGTGATCCTGAAGAAGAACTACCAGGGTGACGACCTGCAGGTGACCGGCGGCGGCGCGACGCGCGGCGGTCGGGCCTATGGCGACATCAACTTCTTCGGCGGCCGGGCCGGCAGCAACTGGCACGTGACGTACAACCTGGAGAAGTCCAACCGCACCGCGCTGTGGGGCATGGACCGGCCCTACCAGGATTCCGTGGCCGATGCCGGCTACGGCTCGTGGGGCCCGGCCGCACGCCAGTTCGGCTACCAGTACGACGCCGCCGGTTCCATCGCGTTGTCGGCCACCGACGCCAATGGCCACTACATCACGCCGCCGTCGGGCACCTGCGAGAAGTTCACCAACTCGCGCCTGGCCCAATCGCATTCGGTGACCACCAACGGCACCCAGATCACGGGCGTCAACGACAACGGTTTTTACTGCGCGCAGCCGGCGCTGTTCCAGAACTGGGTGTTGACCCCGGGCAGCCGCAGCAACAACGGCTATGTGTCGGGCGAGTACGATTTCCAGAACGGCATGCAGCTCTACGGCTCGGCCGCGCTCTACCAGACCGTAGGTATCTCCAACACGCAGCTGAACGTCTTCAGCGCGGGTCCGTTCTACGATCAGACGACCGGGCAGACCGTCAACCAGGTCATCCGCCAGCTCACCCAGAAAGAGATCGGCGTCACCGCCAACACGCACGACCGCGAGCTCAACTGGAACCTGCAGACGGGTCTGCGCGGTACCGTGTTCGATGGCCGCTTCAACTGGGACCTGAACCTCAACAGCCAGAAGTACACCGTTCGCGAAGACTTCACCGGCTACAACGCCCAGGCCACGAGCAATTTCTTCCTCGGCCAACAGCAGGGCACCACGGCGGACGGCCTGCCGATCTACGCCTTCAACTGGCAGCAGTTCTGGAACCCGATCACGCCGCAGCAGTACAACCAGTTTGCCGTGACCGGCGAAAACACCTCGTCGTCGTGGCTCGACCAGGCGCAGCTGCGCCTCAACGGTGACCTGTTCAAGCTGCCCTGGGCCGAGGAGTCGGTGGGCTGGGCCGCGGTGCTCGAGGCCGCGCATAACGGCTTCAAGCTCTCGCCCGATCCGCGTGCGGCTGATCCGTCGACCTTCCAGAACCCGTTCGGCGCCTACCTTACCGGCGCGGGCACCCGCCAGCGTTATTCGCTGGGCACGGAGTTCCGTGTGCCGGTGCTGGACTCGGTGGTCTGGACGATCTCCGGTCGCCTGGACAAGTACAACGACGCCAGCCGGGCCGACGTGGCCCGTACCTGGGGCTCGGCCCTGGAGTGGCGTCCGTACGACGGCCTCCTCCTGCGCGGCAGCTACGGCACCAACTTCAAGGCGCCGGACATGCAGGCCATCTACCTGACCGGCTCGACCTCGCCGGTGGGTTTCTATGCCGATCCGCTGCAGTGCGTGAACGCGATCAAGGCCGGGCAGAACAACAGCACGTGGTGTAATGACGTGCAGCGCCCGAACTCGCAGTACTACACGCTCTACACCAACGGCAGCCGCCTGTTGCTGCCGCAGACCGGCCACTCGTGGACCTACGGCTTCGTGTGGCAGGTGCCGGGCGTGCAGGGCCTCTCCGTGTCCGCGGATTACTGGCACATGGGCGTGGACAACGCCATCCAGTACCTCGGCCAGGACACCGTGCTGGCCGACGAAGCGGGCTGCCTGACCGGCGTGAAGCCGAACGGCACCTCCGGGCTGTCGCCTTACACGGCGCACGTGGCCGGTTCGGCGTACTGCCAGATGGTCACCCAGATGGTGAAGCGTGACGCCAACGGCCAGATCATCTCGGTGCAGTCCGGCCCGATCAACGAAGCCTCGCTGTACGTCGGCGGCATCGACGCATCGCTGGATTACAAGTTCCACACCGACGACTACGGCAACTTCCGCGCCGGCATCAACTACACCGACAACCTGTCGTACAAGCAGCGCGTGCTGGCCTCGGACGAACTGCAGAACACCCGCTACCAGAACGTGGCCAGCCGCATCACCTGGATCGCCGACTGGACCAAGGGCCCGTGGAATGTCTCTATCTCTGGCGTGCGTGACGGCCGCATGCGCGCCCCGAACTACGACGGTTGCAACGTGCTGCCCAACGGCATCCAGCCGGGCATGGTCACGGTGCCGCACGGCGGCGAGACGATGGCCACCGGCATCTGCCAGGTCACCCAGGACGGCAACCAGGTCAACGTGCCCGACACGACCTACAAGGGCCACACGCCCGCGTGGATCACGTGGAACGGTTCGATCGGCCTGCAGATCAACCCTGACACGCACGTGAAGTTCACCGTGTCGAACATCTTCAACAAGGTCAGCACGATTCCTTACTACGCTGGCGGGTTCGAGTTCGTCACCACGGGCCAGACCGCGAGCGAGTACAACGGCCGGGAAATGTTCCTCACGTTCGACTACAAGCTCGACTGATCAGGGCGTGGGACACACGAAAAGGCCGGCGTACTCCGCCGGCCTTTTCGTTTCGCAGGAGCGCGCCTCGCGCGCTAGTGCTTGGTTACCGAATGGATCACGACGCCCTGACCGGTTCCGGCTCCGCCACCTCGACCACCGCCGGCCGCCACCCGCACACCCACGCGGGCGTCCACACCAGCAACAAGGGCTTCGCGTACGGCGTATCCACCGCATGGCGCGCGGCCGACAGCGGCCACCGCGAGCTGGCGGGTCCGCCGTCGATCGAGACGGGCACTTCGCGCGCCCCGTCCGTCACGGTGTAGTTTCCGGCGAGCACGATGTCGACCCCGCGGGCAGCACGGCCCTCGGGCACGGTTTTTCCGGCCATGAACACGTTGGCCATGCCGGGCAGGTAGTTCTGCGCGACGAAGACGTGGGTCGCCGGGGGCAAACGGTCTTCGATCACGGTCATCGTGTGCTGCGCGACGAGCGCGGGGGCGATGTCTTCCGCTTGCAGGCCATGCCTGAAGCGTCGCAGCGCGATGCTTTCGAGCACGGTGTAGTAGGGCCGCCGCCGGAAGATCGCGCCGCTCTTGGCGTCCATCACGGTGTCGTCCGGCGATGTGCAGGCCAGCACGGTGCGTAGCTGTGCTTCCTTGTAGAGCAGCGCGTCGTGCCACGGTGGTGCGTGTTTTATCAGCAACACGAGTTCCAGCGCGATCAGCAACGCCACGAAGCCGACGGCGCGTGCCTGCGACAGCACGCCCGATCGGCTCACCAGCCCGGTGAGGCAAACGATCAGCGTGGGGATGATGGGCAGGAAGTCCTGATCGGTCGGCAAGGGCCACGCGAGCCAGATAAACGACCCGAAGAGCACGCCGTGCAGCCCCACGAAAAGACGCCAACGGGCCGAGGGATCGACCGGGCCGGCACGGCGCAGGCCCGTGGCCACCACGCCGACGATCGCGGCGGCCAGCAGCGCGAAGCGCACCTTGGGCCACGCGTGCGAGGGATCCCCCGTGGGGGCGATGTTATAAGCGACCAGGTTGTACCAGGCCTGGCCGAGGTCGTGGCGGAACGCCAGATAGATCCAGAACGCGCCCGGCACGACAGCGACGCCCGCCAAAAGCGCGAGACCACGCTTGAGGAATCCCTTCGGGTCCGCCCGGCACGGCGCGCCCCATATGCACGCGGCGGCCAGCAGGGCCATCAACGACAACGGCACGGTCTTCTGCGACACCGACAGCGCCCCGCCCAGGAGCACGCCCGCGATAAGCCAACGCCCGTTCCACCGTCCGGCATGCGCGGCCACGGCCAGCGCGCATAGCCACAGCGCCGTCCACAGGTCGTCGGTACGGAATTCGCCCATCTTGACGAAAAACACGTAGGCCAGGCCGGTCAATGCCACGGCGGCGTCGGCCACCCCGCGCGAGTAGAGCCGGCGCGCGATGTACCAGGTCGCCACCAGGGCAAGCAGGTACCACGGCACCACCGCCAGCCGCAGCCACACAAGGATGTCCGGGCGCGGGCCCAGCGCATGCATCAGCGGCGCGTAGATCGCGCTGAACAACGGCCCGTGGTTGTCGAACACGTCTCGATAGGGCAGCGCGCCCTCGCCGATGCTCCAGGCCACGTGCGCGTGCTGCGGTTCGTCCGAATTCAGGGGATAGGCCCTGAGCGTGAGCACGCGCAGGGCGAGCAGGGCCAGCAGGCCGAGGCAGCGTCCGAGGGTAGCGATGGAGAGCAGGGGGCGCGAAGACATGCGCGCACCCTAGCGAGGAAGGTTTTCCGGTTGCTTTCACCCCGCGCGCGCCGGCGCACCGGGATGACGCGTTATCGGATCACTTCGGCGTGAGGTGATAAAGACCGCCGGACGACGCGTCCTCGAGCA
>CAJYHU010000156.1 GCA_913774655.1 uncultured Luteibacter sp.
GTGACCAGCGGGCCGGTGAAGTTCGCCGTGGGCGTGGCGCTCACCGGGACCGATGCCAGCGCGATGGCGGCCGCCATCGCCGGCACGGCCCGGACGACGTGATCAGTGGGCATGCGCATGTCCTTGCGTGGCGCAGCGGAGGCTGCGGGAAGGGCGACTCGCGTCGTTGCGTGTCGGAATCCATCCTAGGCAGGGCAATGCGCACAGGAACATCGGAATCGTCTGAAAAGATCGTGCGAAGATGGCGGCCCCGAATCAGGCAAACCACGCATGACGCTTCCGCATCCCCTGGCCGATGCGTTTCACCGCTATGCCGAGCGGTGGTCCGACGAGGCCGACATTCACGCGTTCGCGCGTTGGTTGCACGACGTGCCGCGGCCATTCCACCGCGAGACGCTGGCAGGACATTTCACCGGATCCGCGTGGCTGGTGAGCGGCGATGGCGAGCGCGTTCTCCTGATGCACCATCGCAAGCTCGGACGTTGGCTTCAGCCCGGCGGGCACGCCGACGGCGACGATGATCTTTCGCGCGTGGCGCTGCGTGAGGCCGAAGAAGAAACCGGGCTGGTCGATCTGGAGGTTTTGCCGGGGATCTTCGACCTCGACCGGCACCGTATCCCGGCGCGGGGCCACGAGCCGGCGCACTGGCACTACGACGTGCGTTACGTCGTGGTGGCACGTGGCGCGGAGACCTTCGTCGCCAATGAGGAGTCGCTCGCCCTGGCCTGGCATCCGGTGAGGGATCTCGCGACCGCTCCCGACACGGACGAGTCATTGCGCCGCATGGCCGTCAAGTGGCTCGCCCGATGAGTCAGCGATCGCAGCGGGCGAGGGGTGCCGTTGCCCGCCGTAGGCCGGCTCCTACTCCTTGGGTCGTCGGTTTGTCGCGTCAGCCGTATTTTTCCGGCGCGGGATGCACGGTGCCGCATGCGGGGCAGGTGCGTGCCTCCAGCGAGCGATAGAAACGCTCGAACACCGGCGGGAAGTCGTGTTCGATGCTTTGCAGCGGGAAATAGGCCTCGAACAACTTCGTATTGCAGGCCGGACAGAACCACAGCAGGCCGTCACGCTCGCCGGCCGTCCGGCGGCGCTCGACCACCAGTCCTATAGAGTCGGGCAGCCGTTGCGGCGAGTGGGGTACGCGCGGCGGGAGGTAAAACACTTCGCCCGCGCGGATCGGAATATCACGTGCCACGCCCTGGTCCTGCACCTTGAGCACCATCTCGCCTTCGAGTTGATAGAAGAACTCAGGGCCCTCGTCGTAGTGATAATCGGTGCGCGCGTTGGGGCCGCCGACGACCATGACGATGAAGTCGCCGTCGACGATGCATTTATTGCCGACCGGTGGCTTGAGCAGGGCACGGTGTTCGTCGATCCAGCGTTGGAGATCGAGGGGAGGCAGTAGGCTCATGAGGGGTGTTCGCGCGTCGTTTGGCCGATCATACTCCCCTGACGCCGGCCCGCGCCGGGCCCGCCGGTACTTCCCGGCGGGGCGGTTCGTGGCGTAAAACGGCTCTCCCTTTCCCCTGGCGAATCGACGATGGCGTCGTGGTACCACGACCGCATGCCCATTCCCCCGCCGCGTATGCCCCCCGCCGGGCGTCGCGAGGCGGCGGTGGTCATCGTGGGTGGAGGGTTCGCCGGCCTGAATACCGCGCTCGGCCTCGCCGCACGCGGTCAACGCGACGTGGTGCTGCTGGAATCCCGCACGATCGGCTTCGGCGCCTCGGGTCGCAACGGCGGGTTCGTGTTCGCGGGCTACTCGCTGGGTGAAAAGGCCTTGCTGAATAAAGCCGGCGAGGCGAAAGCGGCTCGCCTTTACCGTCGTACGGTCGAGGCGGTGGATCTGATCCGCGAGCGCATCCGTTCCCTTGCAATCGACTGCGACTGCGTCGACGCCGGTGTGGTGTGGGCAAACTGGTTTCGCGACGCGCGGGTGCTGCGCGATCGGCAGCGCCTGCTGGCCGAGCACTATGGGGCCGACTGGGAATGGCTTCCCGCCGATGCCTTGCAGGCGTTCGTGCGCAGCCGCCGCTACCACGACGGCCTCTACGAGCGAAACGCGATGCACATCGACCCGCTCGCCTACGCGCGTGGCCTTGCGCGCGTCGCCGACGCGGCCGGCGTCAGCATCCACGAGCAATCCCGCGTGAGGATGCTGGAGCGGCGCGGGCCGCGCTGGGTGGTGCGGGTGGGCGACGCCGAGATCGAGACGCCCCAGGTCGTCCTGGCATGTGGTGGTTACCTCGCGGGTCTGGATCACCGGATCGACCGGGCGGTGCTTCCGATCGCGACCTACGTAATGGTGACGGAGCCCCTGGGCGATCGCCTCGGCGACTGCCTGCGAACCCGCGCGGCCATTTATGACACCCGCTTCGCCTTCGACTATTACCGGCCGCTGGCCGATACACGGTTGCTATGGGGTGGGCGCATTTCGATTCGCGATCGCTCGCCGCGTGCCGTCCAGGCGCTGCTGAGCAAGGATCTCGCGCGGGTGTTTCCCGCGTTGAAAGGTGTGCGGGTGGCGAAGGCGTGGTCGGGCCTGATGAGCTACGCACGCCATGAGATGCCGCAGGTCGGCACCCACGGCAACGGACTGTGGTATGCGCAGGCCTTCGGCGGTCATGGCCTGGCGCCCACGTGCGCCGCGGGTGAGGCGCTGGCGGAGGCGATCGTGTCCGATGCGTCGGCCATCGGCGATTACGCTGACTTCGGGCTGGCGCCCGTGCACCGGCCGTTCGGTTACCTCGCGGCCCAGGGCACCTATTGGAAACACCAGTTGGCGGACTGGATGACGTCACGGATGGAAGGCTGAGCGCAGGGCCAGCCAAGCGACATGGCGCTTGCCGAAGGGTG
>CAJYHU010000157.1 GCA_913774655.1 uncultured Luteibacter sp.
AATTCGGCGCGCTGGCTGAAATCGATGCCCTGGAGGCGCTCGGCGACGATGACGTAGCGTTCGGCGAACTTCTCGATGGTCTTGGGAATCTTGTAGAGCGCCGAGTTGAGCGCCTCGATGTCCTCGCGATCGAGCGCGGTGACGAAGGTGTTGACCAGCTCCTCGCCGATCTGCGCGTGCAGCGCCTTCTCGCGGGCCCTGGCGGCCGCGAAGGCGGCCATCACCGGGGTGCGGTCGGTGCGGGTGACGAGTTCGCACATGGCGCGGGAGCTTTCGCGCGCGGCCTCGGCGCTGGCCTCGAGCAGGCCGTAGAACTTGTCGCCCTTACCGAAGATGGTCTGGAGTGAAAACATGGGGTTGCCTGGAGATAACCGGGGGAATCGTGACGCTTATGTTACCGGACGGCACACTCCCGTGTTCGCATGCGTCTGGTATAAGACGCCGCACATGTTCACTGAACTCCTGCTGGTCCTTGTCCTCTCCCTCGGCAACGGCTTCTTCGCCCTGTCCGAGATGTCCGTGGTGGCCTCGCGAAAGAGCCGCCTCAAGCACATGGCCCGCGACAGCCGCCGGGCCCGGATCGCCCTGCAACTGGCCGAATCGCCGGAGCGGTTCCTCTCCACCGTGCAGGTGGGGATGACCCTGATCATCCTGGTCACCGGCGCCGTGGCGGGCGACCGCCTGGGCGAGCATTTCGCCCAGCTGCTCCACGGCGATGGCCCCGCCTGGCTCGAACCCTACATGCGCGTACTCGGCTGGCTGGCCGGTTTCCTGCTGATGTCGCTGGTGCAGATCGTGATCGGCGAACTGGTGCCCAAGCGCGCGGCGCTCACGGCTCCCGAGCGCATCGCCTGCCAGATCGCGGTGCCCATGCTGGTGATTTCGCGCATCACCCTGCCCCTGGTCTGGCTGCTCAACCACCTTTCGACCGCTATCCTGCGGGTGATGCGCCTGCACCGGCGCAGCGCCTCGGCCGCCACCGAAGAGGAGATCCGCCTGCTGGTGGCCGAGAGCGCCGAACAGGGCATCCTCGACAGCGACGAGCGCAACATGGTCAACCGCGTGCTGCGGCTGGGCGACCGCACGGTGGGCTCGGTAATGACCCCGCGCAAGAAGATCGCCTGGCTCGACGTGGCCGCCCCGCGCGAGGACAACCTGGAGGTCTTCCGAAGCACCCCGTTCTCGCGCTACCCGGTCTACCGCCGCGACGAGAGCGAGGTGGTCGGCACGGTTGAGGTCAAGTCGCTGATCCGTTCGTTTGAGGGGGGCGGCGAGGTCGATCTCTTCGCCCACGTGGGGCGCCCACTGTTCGTGCCGGCCACGGCGCGCGCCCTCGACCTGCTCGAAGCCTTCCGCGACGCCGATACCCAGCTCGCCCTCGCGGTGGACGAATACGGCGACATCGAAGGCCTGGTCACCCTCAACGACCTGCTCTCGGCGGTCGTCGGCGCCACCGCCCCGGCGGCCGACGACGCGAACCAGGACGGCCCCATCGTCCGCCGCGACGACGGCAGCTGGCTGATCGACGGCGCCCTGCCCGCCGACGACCTGCGCGAACTGCTGCAACTGGAGCGCCTGCCCAACGAGGAAGAACACGACTTCCGCACCGTGGCGGGCATGGTCACCACCCAGTTCGGTCACATTCCCCGGGCGGGCGAGTGGTTCGAATGGCAGGGTCGCCGTTTCGAAGTGGTCGACATGGATGGCGCGCGCGTGGACAAGCTGTTGGTCAGCCCCGTGCAGGCCGCGTCGTCGACGGACGGCTGAACGCTTGGATGGCGTTGTCCGGGTACGGCAAAGAGGGAGCGGACCGCGTCCGCCCCCCTTTGAATCTCAGGCGGACACGCCCAGCAGGCGCGGCGTGGCGCTGGCGCCGATCACCTGGGTCATCGCGGCAGCCACCTTATGGTTGGCGGCGATGATGTTGCCGCTCTCGGGCAGGCCTTCGCGACCGGCGAAGTCGTTGTAGACGCCGCCCGCCTCACGGACCAACAGCGCACCCGCGGCGATGTCCCACACGCCCAGGCCCGGCTCGAAATAACCGTCGACGCGGCCCGCGGCCACGTAGGCCAGGTCGAGGGCGGCCGACCCCATGCGACGGATGTCCTCGGCTTCCTGGAGCAGGGCCTGGGTCATCGACAGCTGCGACTCGAGGTGGTTGCGCACGCGATAGGGAAACCCCGTGGCGATCATCGCCCCGCCGAGGCCGTCGCGGCGACTCACGCGGATGCGGCGATCGTTGAGGTAGGCGCCGTCGCCGCGGCTGGCCGTGAACAGCTCATCGCGCAACGGATCGAACACCACGCCATAGACCGGCTCGCCCTTCTCGAGCAGGGCGATGGAGACGCAGAAATGGGGAATACCACGCAGGTAGTTGTGCGTGCCATCGAGCGGGTCGATGACCCACATGAGCGGCCCCTTGCCGATCTGGCCCGACTCCTCGCCCAGGATGGCGTGGGTGGGGTAGGCGCGGCGCAGTTCCTTGACGATCTCGGCTTCGGCGAGGCGGTCGACTTCGGAGGCGAAGTCCATCCGCTGCTTTTCGACGACCGACAGGCCCTCGATGCGATTCATGTAGCGCAGGATGATGTTGCCTGCGGAGCGCGCGGCGCGCGCCGCGACGTTGACGGCGGGTCTTGGCATGGGGATCGGCTTGGCAAAAGAACGTGGGAGCGGTCGAAAGCCGCGTCGGCCGGGGAGTTTACCACCGGGTGGCAGGGAGGCCAAAGCCGCCCCGGTGTAGACTTTCCGGCCGACCCGTCCACACGGCATGCCGCATGGCCCTTTCCGAGCTCCACGACCGTTTCCGTTTCGTCCTCGTCCGCACCTCCCATGCGGGCAACATCGGCTCCGCCGCCCGCGCCATCCGGACGATGGGTTTCGACCGGCTGACCCTCGTGGCGCCGCACCGCTTTCCCGATCCGGAGGCTACCGCGCTCGCCGCGGGCGCCGACGACGTGCTCGCCGGGGCCGCCCTGCACGACGACCTCGTGGGCGGCCTGTCCGGCACCACCTTTGCGCTCGGCCTGTCGGCCCGCCGCCGCGGGGTCAACCTGCCTGAACTCGACCCTCGCGAAGGCGCGGCCCAGGCGATCG
>CAJYHU010000158.1 GCA_913774655.1 uncultured Luteibacter sp.
AAACATTAAGGCCGGGTTAACTTCTGGGGCATCACCGGATCGTCCACGACAAGGCTGCATCCGATGCGCGACAATGCCCGTTTTCCCCGCCTGCTAACTGGAGAACGCCGATGACGACACGCCGCGAACGCGCCAATGCGATCCGCGCCCTGGCCATGGATGGTGTGCAAGCCGCGAATTCGGGCCATCCGGGCATGCCCATGGGCATGGCCGACATCGCCGAAGTGCTCTGGGGGGATTTCCTGCACCATAACCCGTCCAATCCGCACTGGATCAACCGCGATCGCTTCGTGCTGTCGAACGGCCACGGCTCGATGCTCCAGTACGCCCTGCTGCACCTGTCGGGCTATGACCTGCCGATCAGCGAGCTGAAGCATTTTCGCCAGCTGAATTCGCGTACGCCGGGCCACCCGGAATGGCACATCACCCCGGGCATCGAGACCACCACCGGTCCTCTGGGCCAGGGCCTGGCCAACTCGGTCGGTTTCGCGCTGGCCGAGAAGCTGCTCGCCGAGCAGTTCAACCGCCCCGGCCACGACATCATCGACCACCACACCTACGTGTTCGTCGGCGACGGCTGCCTGATGGAAGGCATCTCGCATGAAGTGGCCTCGCTCGCCGGCACCTGGAAGCTGGGCAAGCTCGTCGCCGTCTACGACGACAACGGGATTTCCATCGACGGCGAAGTGCACGAGTGGTTCACCGACGACACCCAGAAGCGCTTCGAGGCCTACGGCTGGAACGTGGTCATGGGCGATGACGGCAAACCGGTCGACGGCCACGACGCCGACGCGATCAAGAAGGCCCTGGGCCGGGCCACCTCGCAGAACGAGAAGCCCTCGCTGGTGATCTGCAAGACCATCATCGGCTTCGGCTCGCCGAACAAGGAAGGCAAAGAGGCCTCGCACGGTGCGGCCCTCGGCGTCGACGAAATCAAGCTCACCCGCGAAAAGCTCGGCTGGAACTACGGCCCGTTCGAGATTCCGAAAGAGATCTACGACGCATGGGACGCCAAGAAGGCCGGTGGCGAAGCGGAGAAGGCGTGGAACGACAAGTTCGCCGCCTACGAGAAGGCCCACCCGGACCTCGCGGCCGACCTCAAGCGCCGCGTCGCCGGCGAGTTGCCTGCGAATTGGCAGGAGACCGCCAAGGCGTTCGTCGCCAGGATGCAGTCCGAAGGCCCGGCCGTGGCATCGCGCAAGGCGTCGCAGATGTCGCTGGACGCGTTCGGTCCCGTGTTGCCTGAGCTGCTGGGCGGCTCGGCCGATCTCGCGCCGTCGAACCTCACCATCTGGAAGGGCGCCCGCAGCGTCACCGGCCCGGTCGGCAACTACGTGCATTATGGCGTGCGTGAGTTCGGCATGAGCGCGATCGCCAACGGCCTGGCGCTGCACGGCGGTTTCATTCCGTACGACGCCACGTTCCTCACTTTCTCCGACTACGCGCGCAATGCCGTGCGCATGTCGGCGCTGATCCCGGCCCACGTGATCCACGTCTACACCCACGACTCGATCGGGCTGGGCGAAGACGGCCCCACCCACCAGCCGGTGGAGCACCTGGGTTCGCTGCGCCTGATCCCCAACAACCGCGTGTGGCGCCCTGCCGACGCCGTGGAGTCGGCGGTGGCCTGGAAGGTCGCGATCGAGCGCAAGGTCGTGCCGCACGACAAGCATGCCACGGGCGGTCCGTCGTGCCTGGTGTTCTCGCGCCAGACGCTCAAGCACAACGCGCGGACCGACGAGCAGGTGGCCAACATCGAGAAGGGTGGCTACGTCCTGGTCGAGCCGGATAACTTCTCGGAGAAGAACGCGAAGTCCGCCATCATCGTCGCGACCGGTTCGGAAGTCGGCCTGGCGGTGGAAGCCGCGGCCAGCCTCAACAGCAACGGCTACGCCGTGCGTGTCGTCTCGATGCCCTGCACCGAGGCGTTCGACGCCCAGCCGGTCGAATACCGCGAGGGCGTGCTGCCGTCGTGGTGCCGAGCGCGCGTGGCGGTGGAAGCGGCCAGCGTCGACTTCTGGGCCAAATACGTCGGCCTCGACGGCAAGACCATCGGCATGACCACCTACGGCGCGTCCGCCCCCATCGAGAAGCTCTACGAGCACTTCGGCATCACCACGACAGCGGTAATCGACGCGGTAAAGAGCGTCGTCAGGTAACCGAGCCGATCTGTGCATGGAAGAAGCCCTCGTTTGGGGGCTTCTTTTTGGTTGTCACATGCGCTTGCTTAGGTCGCACCGTGTATGCGCGGGTGACGATCTCAGGCATGCGCCGATATACGGCGGCCGGGTGCCTTCCTATCGTTGTGCGTCTTCGGTGTCATCGATGACGGAACGATATGGGTCATGGAACGGCTCGCCTTCGGCATATCGAAGGCCTGCGGGCCATCGCGGTGGTCGCGGTGGTCATTTACCATCTGGGTAACCGGTGGTTGCCGGGTGGGTTTTCCGGCGTCGATGTGTTCTTCGTCATCTCCGGTTTCGTCGTTGGCGCATCCACCCTCCGTGACATCCATCGGCCGTTTGGCTCGTTTCTCCTGAGCTTTTACGCCCGACGCGGTGCGCGGATCATGCCTTCACTCGTCGCGTGCCCTGTCGGGAGCGAGGCGAGACAAGTCACGGGTGGGAGAGGGTGCACGGGTGCGCTTTTCACGGCCCTGCGAGGTTTTGCCCGGCGCGCCCATGCTCTTCGTCGTGGGCGACTCGCACGCCCTCGCGCTGGCGCCGCTACTGGAAGACTTTGCCTTGACGACGGGCTGGCACGTCAGTCTCTACGACAATGCCGGCTGCCCCTACCTGAGCCTGCAGCCTCATCGGGACAGCGAACCACGCTGTGTGCGTAACGTCGAAGCGGTCTCCGGGCACCTGATCGAGCGGCTCCGGCCCGGGGACATCGTTTTCCTCCCCTCGTTGCGCATGCCGCGCTTCGTCGATCAGTGGACACGTTACGACCACGACGCGATTGAGGCCATGGCTTTGCGTGCCCGGGATGACGCCGAGCGCGACGGCGCGGTAGGCCGGGCGGTCGCGCTCGTGTCGCGTCTGACCGCGCAGGGGGCGCACGTGGTGTTACAGGCGCCGAACCTGTTGCTGAGGACGCCCCTCTACCGTTGCGCCGATCCGTGGACGCGCGGCCACCCGCTCTGTGCCGGTGGGCCCGGCTGGGATCGGCTAGAATTCCAGCGCTTGCGCAAGCCGATGCTGAATACCGTGCAATCGGTGGCCGCCGCCATGCCGGGGGTCAGCGTTTTCGATCCGTTTCCGCTTCTGTGCCCCGTGGGACCCTCCTGCGACGGCTTCCGGGACGGTCGACCTCTCTTCTTCGACGGAGATCATGTGAGTGGCTATGCAAATCGCCTCCTGGCCGCCCCGTTTCGCGACGCGATGCTCCGGGTATCCGGGGGATCATGACGGCGCGGCGCCAGGGGCGGTGGCCGCGCGCCCATGCCCCTGGCTCGTGCGGACCGGAGCGCGATAGATGACCTCGCACCGCAGTCCCCACGCCTATTTCCCGTACATCGATGGCCTTCGTGCCATCGCGGTGCTCGCCGTCGTCGTCTACCACCTGCACGCCGCGTGGTTGCCGGGCGGCTTCGCTGGCGTGGACGTGTTCTTCGTCATCTCCGGTTTTGTCGTCAGCGCCTCGGTGGGCCTGCGCGAGCGTTCGTCGCTGACGACCTTCTGGGTGTATTTCCTGTCGCGCCGTCTCCAACGCATCGCGCCCGCGCTCATCGTGTGCCTGCTGGCAACCACGTTGGCGGCCACGCTGCTCGTTCCCGAGGCCTGGTTGAGCGAGCAGAACGCGCGCACGGGTCGTTTCGCATTCTTCGGCTTCAGCAACCTGGTGCTGGCGAGAAACCTCAACAGCTACTTCTCGCCGATCACGGAATTCAATCCCTACACCCACACCTGGTCGCTGGGCGTCGAAGAGCAGTTCTATCTCGCGTTTCCTTTCCTGTTCTGGGCCTGGAGCTTCGCGGGCCGCTGGCGCCGGGTGACGCTCGGCCTGTTCGTCGCCCTGGGCGTGGCGTCGTTTGCCTATGCGTGGTCGATCCGGGCGTCAGACGCGCTGGGGGCGTTCTATCTTCTTGCGCCCCGGTTCTGGGAGCTGGCGGTCGGTGTCGTGTTGTATCAGGCGATGTCGTTGGCGGGCCGGCGGTTCGACACGGCGGATGCCGGCGCGGTGGCCTGGCCCAGGCTCGCACTTGCCTGCGTCGGCTTCTGTCTCGTCGGCTACGGTCTGTGGACCTCCAGCCCTGATCGGTTCCCGGTGCCGGGCGCGCTTTGGGCCGTCGTCGGTTCGGCGTTGCTGCTCGGTGCGCTCCATGGCCAGCCGCAGACCGCGTGGCCGGTACGACTGCTGACCCGTGCACCCATGCGCGTGATCGGTGGCATGTCGTATTCGCTCTATCTCTGGCACTGGCCCGTGTTCGTGCTGTTTCGCTGGACCGTCGGGCTGGACGGCGCGCTTGAACAGGGCAGCGCGGTGGTCCTGTCGTTCGTGCTCGCGTGGCTTTCGTGGCGCTGGGTCGAGCAGCCGATCCGCCGCTCGCCCGCGCTGCGGCGCATGCCGCGTCCGGCGCTCGTGGCCTGCGGGCTCCTGGCGCTCTACATCGGGCTGACGGCGCATCGCCTTATCGATCACAAGCAGCCGCATTGGTCGTTGAGCACGGTGACCCATCATGCCGACGACTGGTATCCCACCTCGACGGAAGCGTCCACCGCGCCGCCGTGTGGCGTCCCCGCGCCCCGGGTGGAAAGCATGGGCGTGGGTAAACGCATCACCTATACGCGCACCGCCTGCGACCGCCCTGTCAGCGGGCCGAAGGTGTTCGTGGCCGGCGATTCGCATGCCATGGCCTTCGGCCGCATGTTCGAAGGCTACGTCGCCGATACGGGCGCGACGGTCACGCTTTATAACAACGCGGGGTGTGCGTTCCTAAGCCTGCAGCCGACGCGGGAAGGCTCGGACAAGTGCCGCTCCAGCACCACGCGGGTGACCGACGACCTGCTCGCCCGCGTGCAGCCCGGCGACGTGGTCTTCCTTCCGTCGTTGCGCATGCCGCGCTTCGTCGACCAGTGGATTCGGTACCCGCGCGATGCCGCGGTGGCCCAGGCGCTGGAGGCGGACGACGTAGCCCGGCGCAGCGGCGCCTTCGACGATGCGGTGCGGATCACGGCCCGGTTCGCGGCGAAGGGCGCCCATGTCGTGTTCGAAGCGCCGAACCTGCTGCTCAACGCGCCGCTTTACCGGTGCGCCGACCCCTGGACACGCACGAATCCCATCTGCGCGGGCGGCCCAGGCGTCGACCGGGCGGAGTTCGAGACGTTGCGGCACCCTATGCTCGACGCCGTGACATCCGTCGCGAAAGCGGTGCCGGGAACAACCGTGTTCGATCCGTTTCCGGTGTTATGCCCGCCCGGCCCGCGTTGCGAAGGCTTCCAGCAGGGACGCCCGCTGTTCTTCGACGGTGACCACGTCAGCGCGTATGGAAACCGGCTCCTGCTGCCGGCTTTCGAAGAGGCGGTACGGAACGCCCTGGCGCAGAAAGGCTCCTGAGGGAGCCTTTCGATCCGGCAGGGACTCAGTGAGCGCTACCGTCGCTCACCATGCCCTGCATGTTTCCCGACGTGGGTTTGTCGAGTCGACTGTCGTGGCTGACGGGGACGGTGTTGGTCGCCTGCAGTGCCATCAAGGCCGCCTGGGTGACCCACCGCGTGGCCGGTGCGTAAGCCGACCCGTCGGCGAACGACGCGTGGAATTTCGGTGCCGGCGTCTGGCCGGCCGTGGATGGCGCGGTCATCTGGGGAGGCGTCCATGACGCCGCTGGGGTGGCTTCGGTCGCCAGGACCGGCAGGGACAGGGCCCAAAGCGCCGTGCATACGAGCGTGGTGCGAAGCATGTGTTCATTCCTTGATGGTTGATGCCCGGATGTCAGATCAGCGAAAGCAGCTGATGTGGCGAGTGTACCGTTTTCCACGCGCCCGCCTGTTCGAGTTCGTCGCGATCGCCGAAACCCCACAGCACGCCTACGCCACGCACGCCGTTCGCCACAGCGCCTTCGATGTCGAAGCGACGGTCTCCCACCATGATGACCTGGTCTTTCGGATAGTCGAAGTCGGCGAGCGCCGCAGCGATCATCTGGGCCTTCTCGCTATGGGCGGTTTCCGGGCCTGGCGCGTAAAGGCGATCGAACGCCGCGCCGAACGGCAGGTGCGGAACGATGCGCTCGGCGTGAACGCGGATCTTGCTGGTGACGATCGCCAGGTGGTGTCCGGCCGCCGAAAGGGACGCGATCGTCTCGGGGATGCCTTCGTAGACGGTGTGTTCGGACCAGCCGATCTCGCGGAAGCGATCGCCGTATGCCGTCACGGCGGCTTCGATCCGTTCGGGATCGTCACCGAGCACTTCGCGAAAGCTCACCCGCAGGGGTGGCCCGATCCAGCCGCGCAGGAGGGTATCGTCCGGCGCCTCCGCGCCGACGTGCGCCAGCGAGTGGCGCACGCCCGAGACGATGCCGATTTCCGAGTCGATCAGGGTGCCGTCGAGGTCGAACAGGAAGAGCATTACGTCGCGTCCGCCCGCTGGGTCAGCGCGGCCACGGCCGGGAGTTCCTTGCCCTCGAGGAATTCGAGGAAGGCGCCGCCGCCGGTGGAGATGTAGGACACGCCATCTTCGATGCCGTACTTGTCCACCGCCGCCAGCGTGTCGCCGCCGCCGGCGATGGAGAACGCGCTGGACGCGGCGATGGCGCGGGCCAGCGTTTCGGTGCCTTTGCCGAACGCGTCGAACTCGAACACGCCGACCGGGCCGTTCCACACCACGGTGCCCGCCTTGGCGATCAGCGCCGCGTAGCGGGCGGCGGTGTCGGGGCCGATGTCGAGGATCATCTCGTCGTCGGCGACCTGATCGACCGGCTTGACGGTGGCCTTGGCGGTGGCTGCGAACTCGGTGGCCACGACGACGTCGGTCGGAACGGGCACCTCGGCGCCGCGAGCCTTGGCGTCGGCCATGATCTTCTTCGCCGTGTCGACCAGGTCGGCTTCGACCAGCGACTTGCCGACCCCGTGCCCCGCCGCCAGGATGAAGGTGTTGGCGATGCCGCCGCCCACGATCAGCTGGTCGACCCGGCCGACAAGGTTCTGCAGCAGTTCGAGCTTGGTCGAGACCTTGGAACCGGCGACGATGGCCAGGAGTGGGTGCTGCGGGTTTTCCAGCGCCTTGCCGAGCGCGTCGAGTTCGCGCGCCAGCAGGGGGCCGGCGGCCGCCACCGGGGCGAAGCGGATCACGCCATGGGTGGAGGCCTGGGCACGGTGCGCGGTGCCGAAGGCGTCCATGACGAACACGTCGCAGAGGGCGGCGTATTTCTTCGACAGAGCGTCGTCGTCCTTGCCCTCGCCGACGTTCATGCGGCAATTCTCCAGGACCACCACTTCCCCGTCGGCCACCTCGACACCGTCGAGGTAGTCGCGCACGAGGCGCACCGGCTTGCCCAGCTTTTCGCCCAGCCACTCGGCCACGGGCGTCAGCGACGAGGCCTCGTCGAACTCGCCTTCCTTCGGGCGGCCCAGGTGCGAGAGCACCATCACCTTCGCCCCGGCATCGCGGGCGGCGACGATGGTCGGCAGGGACGCATCCAGGCGCTGGGTCGAGGTGATCCGGCCGTTCTCGACGGGCACGTTGAGGTCTTCGCGGATGAGCACGCGCTTGCCGCGCAGGTCGAGGTCTTGCATGCGGATGACGGACACGGTGGCTCCGGGCGTGGTTTGCAGAGACCGCCATTGTCCCCGTCCCGGCCCGGCCCACGCAAATGGCCCGTCGGCGCGCGCCTCGACGGACCTGGGTCGCGCGCAGGGCGCGCTCGTACGTAGAATCCGGGGGACGCCTCATCGGGGAACGCCATGCTCGCGCTCTACACCTACTGGCGCTCCAGCGCCGCCTACCGCATCCGCATCGCCCTGAACCTCAAGGGCCTGCCGTACGAATCGCGCCCCGTGCACCTGGTGAACGAGGGCGGCGAACACTTCAAACCGTCCTATCGCGAGCTGTCCCCCCAGGCCCAATTGCCGACGCTGATCGATGGCGACCTCGTGGTGCGCCAGTCGATGGCGATCCTCGAATACCTGGAAGAGGCCTACCCGGAAACGCCGCTGCTGCCGTCCGATCGCGAGGGCAGGGCGCGCGTGCGCGAACTTGCGCTGGCCGTTGCGACGGACGTGCACCCGCTGGGCAACCTGCGCGTGCTCAAAGCGATCGAAGCGGATTTCGGCGCCGACGCGGCGGCCAAGGCGGCCTGGAGCCGCAAGTGGATCCGCCACGGTTTCGAGGGCGTAGAGGCCTTGCTGGCCCGCAGCCCGGCGGCGCGCTTCAGCTACGGCGACGCGCCGACCCTGGCCGACTGCTGCCTGGTGCCGCAGTACTACAACGCGCTGCGATGGGAGCTTGACGTGGCACCCTATCCGCTGATCCGCCGCGTGGTGGCCGCCTGCCAGGCGCTGGACGCCTTCCGGCACGCCGCGCCCGAGGTGCAGCCGGACGCGCCGTGAGAGACGCCGACCCCATCGGCGTCCCGGAACCTCAGACGCCGATGCCGTAGGGATCGCTGGAAGCGAACTCGTTGCCGGACGCGCCTTCGGACAGGCGGATCTTCAGGGCCAGGCCGTCGCGCGAGTCGGCCTTGGCGAGGCACTCTTCCAGACTGATCTGGCCGTCCTTGTAGAGGCGGTAGAGCGACTGGTCGAAGGTCTGCATGCCTTCCTGCAGGCTGCGGTCCATGGCGTCCTTCACCTCGTGGATCTGCCCGCGCCGGATCATGTCGCGGATCAGCGGTGTGTTGAGCAGCACTTCGGTGGCCGGCACGCGGCGGCCATCCTTGCCGATGACCAGGCGCTGGCTGATCACCGCACGCAGGTTGAGGGCAAGGTTCATCAGCACGTTCTTGTGCGCCGACTCGGGGAAGAAGTTGAGGATGCGTTCGAGCGTCTGGTCGGCGTTGTTGGAGTGCAGCGTCGCCAGGCAGAGGTGGCCCGTCTCGGAGAAGGCGATGGCTGCCTCCATGGTCTCGGTATCGCGGATCTCGCCGATCATGATGACGTCCGGCGCCTCGCGCATCGCGTTCTTCAGCGCCTCGTGGTAGCTGTGGGTATCCAGGCCCACCTCGCGCTGGTTCACGATGGAGCGCTTGTGCCGGTGCAGGTATTCGATCGGGTCTTCCACCGTCAAGATGTGGCCCGAGGTGTTCTGGTTACGGTGGTCGAGCATGGCGGCCAGCGTGGTCGACTTGCCCGAACCGGTGGCGCCCACCACGAGGATCAGCCCGCGGGGCTCCATCACCAGCTCGCGGAAGATCGGCGGCTGGCGCAGTTCTTCCAGGGAGGGGATCTCGCTCTTGATGGCACGGATCACCATGCCGATCTCGCCGCGCTGCTTGAACACGTTGATGCGGAAGCGGCCGGCTTCCTTCACGGCCAGGGCCATGTTCAGTTCGAGGTCGCGCTCGAACTGGGGCACCTGGCCCTCGTCCATCAGCGAGTAGGCGATCTTCTTGACCATGCCGCTGGGCAGCCCGGTGTTACCCAGCGGGTAGAGCTTGCCTTCCACCTTGATGTTCACGGGAGCCCCGGTCGTCAGGAACATGTCCGACGCGCCCTTGTCCACCATGAGCTTCAGGAAATAACCAATATCCACCTAAACCCCCCGGGGTTCGCATTACAATCGAAGACAGGTCCTATCGACCCTATATCGACAATATCTCGCAAATCTGTAAGAGGAACGAGTGATGGTGCACAACTTGCCGTCGAAAGCCCTGCGCCGCCGGGGCCGTCGGCTCCTTGCCACGGCCGCGCTGGGCCTCGCGATCGTCTCGCTGGCCGGTTGCGCCAGCGCGCCACCCCCCAACGGGACCATGAACCAGGCCCTGTCCCAGCTCCAGGCCGCCCGCGATGCCGGGGCGGCGGACTACGCGCCGGTCGACCTGGACATGGCCCAGGGCAAATTCAGCCAGGCCCAGAAAGCGATGGCCAGCCGCAAGTACGACGAGGCGGCTCTCCTGGCCGACGAATCCTCGGCGGACAGCGAACTGG
>CAJYHU010000159.1 GCA_913774655.1 uncultured Luteibacter sp.
CTACCTGACCTGGGTCTACAACACCTTCGACGGCGCCGACGTCTTCTTCCCCGGGATCGATTTCAAGCAGTGGACCGAGGTCTCGCGCATTCCGCACAAGGCGGATAAGGACCACGCCCACGCCTTCGACATGGTCAAGTACGTACGCAATTCATGATGCATGTCGCCGCCGGCGTGCTTGTGGATGGCGCCGGCCGCGTCCTGCTCGCGCAGCGCCCGCCGGGCAAGCACCTGGCGGGGCGGTGGGAGTTCCCCGGTGGCAAGCTCGAAGCGGGCGAAGATACCGCCGCGGCGCTGGTGCGCGAACTCGACGAAGAGTTGGGCATCGCCGTCGATCCGCTCTCGTTCGAGCCGCTGATCCGGGTGCCGTGGTCGTACGGCGAGCGCGCCCTGTGCCTGGATGCCGTGATCGTCCGGGCCTGGAGCGGCGTGCCGGCCGCGCTCGATGCCGCCGCGATCGACTGGCGCGATCCGCGCGACGTCGATCCCTCCCTCCTGGCACCGGCCGATCGCGCCATTCTTGCCGCGTTACGCCTGCCTGAGCACTATCCGGTCACGCCGTCCGACGTCTCCGTCGAGCGCGCGGCGACGCTCGTGCGGGCCGCGTTGGCCCGCGGCGAGCGGCTGATGCAATGGCGCCTGCCGTCGGTGTCGTTGGCCGAGGCAAGGAAAGGCGCCGCCGGCCTGCTTCCCGAACTGCGCCGGTTCGGTGCGTCGTTGTTGCTCAATCGCGATATCGAGGGCGCGCACGAACTGGGGCTGGGGGTTCACCTGTCCGCCGCCCAGTTGCGCGAACTCGATGCCCGTCCGTTGCCGCCGTCGCAGTGGGTGGCGGCCTCATGCCATGACGCCGACGAGCTGGCGATGGCGGTGCGATGTGGATGCGACTTCGCGACCGTGTCGCCGGTCATGCCGACGGCGAGCCATCCGGGCGCCGAGCCGCTGGGGTGGCCGCGCTTCGCGAAACTTGCCGAGGCCGCGGCGCTGCCCGTGGTCGCGTTGGGCGGCGTGGGCCCTCACGAGGTCGCCGAGACGCGGATGCATGCCGGGCAGGGCACGGCGGGCATCCGGGCGTTCTGGCGCGCCTGACGCGCGGCGCCGTTATGCCTTAGGGGCTTTCAGCCGCGCGACGAGGGCATGCAACACGGCCTGCGTTTCCTCGGCGAAGAAGTCGTCGAGGAAACCGGGGTCCAGCAACCCCGTGGTGTCGCCCCACATGGCCACCAGATCCGCGCGGGCGATCGCTCGGGTGCGAAGCATCGCCTTGGACGGCAGCTTCAGGAGGTCGCCCAGCCAGAGCACGGCGCGGGTGACCACCTGTTCCACCGTCGCGAGTTCGTCCACCAAGCCGATCGCATGGGCCTGCTCGGCGTCCACCAGCGCGCCCGCCGTGAGCAACCGCTCCGCACGATAGGGGCCGACGATCCGTCGCATGGCGTACTGGATGGGTTCGGGTACCGAAAGCCCCACCTGCACTTCGTTGAGTCCGATCTTGTAGACGCCGTGGGCCATCACCCGGTAGTCGCAGAACAGCGAAAGCACGGCCCCGCCCGCCGGGCTGTGCCCGGTGATGGCGGCGACCGTCGGCACGGGCGAGGCCGCCACCGCGCCGCACATGGCGAAAAACGCTTCCCAGAATGCGCGCACGCCCGCGCGATCGCGCTGGATCAACGCGGGCACGTCCACACCCGCCGAAAACATGCCCTGGGCTCCCGAAAGGACGATGCCGCGAGCGCCGTTGGCGGGCGCGTTCCGCACCGCTTCGCGCAGGGCGTCGACCAGCGCCGTGTCCATCGCGTTGACCGGCGCGCGGGCCAGGCGAATCTCGTGGATGTCGCCGTCGTGGGGAAGGATGTCGAGCATGGGCGTGTTCCGGGAGGGTGAGGTGGCTTAGGGGCGGACGTCGCTGGCGGCCCAGGTATAGCGCACGGCGTAGTCCAGCGTGGCCGTGCCGTTGGCAGGCACCTCCAGCTTGAACGTGAGTTCATCCGCCGAGCTCTTCGTCGGTTTCACCGACGACGACGTGAGTGTCCATGCGCGCCAGCGGCTGGGGTGTTCGCGCACGGTGACCGTGCGCGACGCATCGCCGGCATTGGTGACGGTGATGCGGATGCTCTCGTCCATCCGGTGCGCGGCCACGTCGGCGGTGAACGCGGTCTGCTCCCGTGTCGCCGTGAGGTCGAACGCGTTGCCGAGGGTGACGGTGGCGTCCTTGTTTTTCGGGGTGTCGTCGAGGCGGCCCTCGCCGAGCAGTTCGGCGTTGCCGTCACGGTCGGTGGTCAGGACGCGCACGTAACCGGCGGGCAGGCTGTCGAACGCCTTGAAGCGCACGGTGGAGACGATGGGCGTGTTCGGCGCCATGCCGATCTCGCGTTCGGTGCGCGGCTGCGAACCGTAGTAGCGCGTCTGCGTGTCGTAGACGGCATCGCGCTCGCAATCGATGGTGTGTCGATCGTAGAGCGGCGTCTGCGTGACGCTGCCATCCGGCAGGTCGACGGCGGTGGGCAGCGTGTAGGTGCGCAGGTCGCCAAGCGTCGCCTGCGTTGGCATCGCTTCCATGTCGGCAGCCATCGGCGCGGGTGCGGCCAGCGTCTTGAACATGCGTGGCTGCGGCGCCGCCTTGGCCCGGTTCGCGTCGCCCGCGATAAGCTTGAGCGTCACGTCTTTCCAGTCGCGGCCGCTGCGGTTGGCGATGCTCGCCGAGGCGTCCATGTCCATGCGGCAGGTGGCGCCCGGCGCGAGCGTGGCAACGTAGGCGCCACGCCAGCCGAGACCGGAGGTGGGGTA
>CAJYHU010000160.1 GCA_913774655.1 uncultured Luteibacter sp.
GCGCGAGGGCTTGCACGAGATCTTCAAGGCCGCGGGCTTCGAATGGCGCGAGCCCGGCTGCTCGATGTGCCTGGCGATGAACGCCGACCGCCTGGAGCCCGGCGAGCGCTGCGCCTCGACCAGCAACCGCAATTTCGAAGGCCGGCAGGGCGCGGGGGGCCGCACCCACCTGGTCAGCCCGGCAATGGCCGCCGCCGCCGCTGTTCACGGCCACTTCGTCGATGTGAGGAAATTGTGATTTTTAGTCCACAATCGTTGCCGTCTTGTCAATCAGACACAGGGGGCAGAACATGTACGGAATCATCGGTTCGATGCAGGCCTTGGCCGGCCAGCGTGAGGCACTGATCGACATCCTTCTCGAGGGGGTGGTGGTCGTTCCGGGTTGTCTGAGCTACGTGGTCGCGCGCGACCCGCAGGACAGTGACCGGCTCTGGGTTTCCCAGGTCTGGAAGGACGAATCCAGCTACCGCGACGCGCTGACCACCCCCGCTTTGCGTTCGCACCTGGCACGCGGCGTCCCGCTGATCGCCAGCATCAGCCCCCCGACCATCACCGAACCGGTCGGCGGCATCGGACTGGGACTCCTGAGCCACCTGCGATCCACCTCGCCCGTTCACTGAACAAGACACACTCATGCAGAAATTCACCGTTCACCAAGGCCTCGTGGCCCCGATGGATCGCGAGAACGTCGACACCGACGCGATCATTCCCAAGCAATTCCTCAAGTCGATCAAGAAGACGGGCTTCGGCCCAAACCTGTTCGACGAATGGCGCTACCTCGATCACGGCGAGCCGGGCATGGACCCGGCGAGCCGCAAGCCGAACCCGGATTTCGTGCTGAACCAGCCGCGCTATGCCGGCGCCTCCATCCTCCTGGCGCGCAAGAACTTCGGCTGCGGTTCCTCGCGCGAGCACGCCCCCTGGGCGCTGGACCAGTTCGGCTTCCGTGCCATCCTGGCGCCAAGCTTCGCCGACATCTTCTTCAACAACAGCTTCAAGAACGGCCTGCTGCCGATCATCCTGCCCGAGAACACCATCTCCCAGCTGTTCGACGAGGTGTTCGCCTTCCCCGGCTACCAGTTGACCGTCGACCTGGATCGCCAGGTGATCGTCAAGCCCGACGGCGCGGAGATCGCCTTCGAGGTCCAGCCTTTCCGCCGCTACTGCCTGCTCAACGGCCTGGACGATATCGGCCTGACCCTGCGGCACAAGGACAAGATCAAGGCCTTCGAAGCCGAACGCCTGGCGGCCAAGCCCTGGCTGGCGCACCAGCTCGTCGGCTAGACCTCGAAAACGGACTTCCGTACGCGAAGGACGCGAAGGCCTCGCAAAGGCCGCGAACGAGTCGTCACACGGCTATTTGATTCCTTCCCGCCCTTCGCGAAGCCTTTGCGCCCTTCGCGTACGGATGTCCGCATTCCAAACGTTTGAACCAACCACTCACTGACCATGAAAATCGCAGTCCTGCCCGGAGATGGCATCGGCACCGAGATCGTCGCGGAGGCCGTGCGCGTGCTCGACGTGCTCGACCTGAAATTCGAGATGGAGACCGCGCTGGTCGGCGGCGCCGCCTACGAGGCGCACGGCCACCCGCTGCCCGATTCGACGCTCAAGCTCGCCAAGGAGGCCGACGCGGTGCTCTTCGGCGCCGTGGGCGACTGGAAGTACGACAAGCTGGACCGCCCGCTGCGCCCGGAGCAGGCCATCCTGGGCCTGCGCACGAACCTCGGCCAGTTCGCCAACTTCCGGCCGGCCATCTGCTACGAGCAGCTGGTGGGCGCGTCGAGCCTGAAGCCCGAGCTGATCGCAGGCCTCGACATCCTCATCATCCGCGAGCTGACCGGCGACATCTACTTTGGCCAGCCGCGCGGCAAGCGCGTGGCCATCGACGGGCACTTCCCCGGCGCCGAGGAGGCCTTCGACACGATGCGCTACTCCAAGCCCGAGATCGAGCGCATCGCGCGCGTCGCCTTCGAGGCCGCCCGTAAGCGCAACAAGCGCGTGACCAGCGTCGACAAGGCCAACGTGCTGGAGACCTTCCAGTTCTGGAAGGACGTGGTCACCGAGGTGCACAAGGACTACCCGGACGTCGAGCTGGATCACATGTACGTCGACAACGCCGCCATGCAGCTCGTCAAGGCGCCCAAGAAGTTCGACGTGGTCGTGACCGGCAACATGTTCGGCGACATCCTTTCGGACGAGGCCGCGATGCTCACCGGCTCGATCGGCATGCTGCCCTCGGCGTCGCTCAACAGCAACAAACAGGGGCTGTACGAGCCCAGCCACGGCAGTGCGCCCGACATTGCCGGGCAAGGGGTTGCCAATCCTCTGGCTACAATCCTGTCCGCTGCCATGATGCTCCGTTTCTCCCTCGACCAAGCCGAAGCTGCCGACCGTATCGAGTCGGCGGTCAAGTCGGTGCTCGCGTCGGGGCTGCGCACGGCGGACATCTGGTCCGAGGGCACCACCCAGGTCGGCACGCGCGAAATGGGCGACGCCGTCGTGGCCGCCATCACCAAAAAGACGATTACCGGCTAACCGCAGCCCGCTTCGTCACGCCCTCCCCCGGCTCGACGAGCCGGGCGCAAGAAAACTGAATTTCCTGGTTTTTTCTTCGAAGGGCACTACTGAAAATGGCGAACGCACAACAACCCCTGGTCGGCCTCGTGGGCTGGCGCGGCATGGTCGGCTCGGTCCTGATGGACCGCATGCAGGCCGAAAACGACTTCGCGCTCATCGAGCCGGTCTTCTTCTCCACCTCCAACGCCGGCGGAAAGGCCCCGGCCATGGCGAAGAACGAGGCCACGCTGCAGGATGCGCACGACATCGCCGCACTGAAGAAGTGCGACATCGTCATCACCTGCCAGGGCGGCGACTACACGACCGAGGTCTTCCACAAGCTGCGCGCCGCAGGCTGGAACGGCCACTGGATCGACGCCGCGTCGACCCTGCGCATGAAGGATGACGCGATCATCGTCCTCGACCCGGTGAACCTGCCCGTCATCCAGAACGCCCTCGCCAAGGGCGGCAAGAACTGGATCGGCGGCAACTGCACCGTCAGCTGCATGCTCATGGGCGTGGGCGCGCTCTACAAGGCCGGCCTGGTGGAGTGGATGACCAGCATGACCTACCAGGCGGCCTCGGGCGGTGGCGCGCAGCACATGCGCGAGCTGCTGACCCAGTTCGGCACCCTCAATGCCGAGGTGAAGGCCCTGCTGGACGATCCCAGGAGCGCGATCCTCGAGATCGACCGCAAGGTGCTGCACAAGCAGCAGACGCTGAGCGCCGCCGAGACGGCCAACTTCGGCGCGCCGCTGGGCGGCTCGCTGATCCCCTGGATCGACAAGGACCTCGGCGACGGCATGTCCAAGGAAGAATGGAAGGGCGGCGCCGAGACCAACAAGATCCTGGGCCAGGGCGCCGGCTTCGGCACGGCGGCGACGCCGGTCGACGGCTTCTGCGTGCGCATCGGCGCCATGCGCTGCCACAGCCAGGCGCTGACCTTCAAGCTCAAGAAGGACGTGCCGGTGGCCGACATCGAGGCCATGATCGCCGCCGACAACGATTGGGTGAAGGTCGTGCCCAACACCCGCGAAGCCACCGTCAAGGACCTGACGCCCGTTTCCGTGACCGGCACCATGTCGATCCCCGTCGGCCGGATCCGCAAGCTGGCGATGGGGCCGGAATACGTCGGCGCGTTCACCATCGGTGACCAGCTGCTGTGGGGCGCGGCCGAGCCGCTGCGCCGGATGCTCCGGATCCTCCTGGAAGCCTGATCCTGAAGTACGCGGGGCGCCCCGTCGCCCCGACGTTGCACAGGCGCAACGAGACGCATGTGCCGAAGTTGGCGCGCACTGACAAGGCAACGGAAGTGTTCCACCAGTGCGCGCCAACTTCGGCACATGCGTCTCGTTGCGCCTGTGCAACGTCGGGGCGACGGGGCGCCCCGCGTACTTCAGGATCAGGCTTCCAGGAGG
>CAJYHU010000161.1 GCA_913774655.1 uncultured Luteibacter sp.
GTAGAGCACTGCCTTCACACGGCAGGTGTCACAAGTTCGATCCTTGTACCGCCCACCATCGTTTCGAAAACCCGGCTCCGGCCGGGTTTTTTCTTGTGGGCTGCCCCAGGTAAGCCCATGGCAAGCCGGGATGCGTACCATGCCCCGGTCACGACGTGCGGACACCGCCATGCATGAAGCCCTCGCCAACCTCCATCTGCTGACCCTCACCCCCGGGAAGATCATCGGCCTGCTGGGCACCTTGCTCTTCACGGCGCGCTGGTTCGTCCAGTTCTACGCCACCAAGAAGAACAAGCGGGTCACCGTACCGATGTCTTTCTGGTACCTCTCGGTGAGCGGCAGCGTGCTCACGCTCGCCTACTTCATCTGGGGCAAGAACGATTCGGTGGGCATCATCCAGACGGCGTTCCCCATGCTGGTCTCGATCTACAACGTCTTCGCCCACCTGAAAAACCGCGACGCGAACGAGACCGTGACCCCGGGCGGTCCCGAGGACCGCTGATCCCCGCCGGGGTCAGTCCGGGTCGTAGTCGAGGTAAGGGGCCAGCCAGCGCTCGGCTTCCGTGCGGTCCCAGCCCTTGCGCCGGGCGTAGTCGTCGACCTGCTCGCGGGTGAGGCGGCCCACCACGAAATACTGGCTCTCGGGGTGCGAGAAATACCATCCCGAGACCGCCGCCGTGGGGTACATGGCGAAGTTGTCGGTCAGCTCGATGCCCGTGTGGCGCTCGGCGTCGAGCAAGGCGAACAGGGAGCGCTTTTCCGTGTGCTCGGGGCACGCCGGATAGCCCGGGGCGGGGCGGATGCCGCGGTAGGCCTCGGCGATGAGCGCGGCGTTGTCCAGCGCTTCGTCGGGCTCGTAGCCCCAGAACTCCTTGCGCACGCGCTCGTGCATCCGTTCGGCGAACGCCTCGGCGAGGCGGTCGGCGAGCGCCTTGAGCAGGATCGACGAATAGTCGTCGTGCGCGGCTTCGAAGCGCGCCACGTGGGCATCGATGCCGATGCCGGCGGTGACCGCGAAGCCTCCGATCCAGTCGGCCACGCCGCTGTCGCGCGGGGCCACGAAGTCGGCCAGGCAGAAGTCCGGTCGTTCGACCGGCTTGTCGGCCTGCTGGCGAAGATGGTGCAGCGTGGCCAGGGGCTTGCGCTTGCCCGGCGCCGCGTCGGCGTAGACCTCGATGTCGTCGCCGACCTGCGCGGCCGGCCAGAAGCCGATGACGCCGCGGGCGGTGAGCCACTTCTCGTCGATGATGCGGTCGAGCATGGCCTGGGCATCGCGGTAGAGCTCGCTCGCCTGGGTGCCCACGATCTCGTCGGTGAGGATGTCCGGAAAGCGGCCGGCGAGTTCCCAGGCGTTGAAAAACGGCGACCAGTCGATGTAGTCGCGCAACTCGGCAAGGTCGTAATCGTCGAAGATCGTCAGACCGGGCGTTCGGGGCGTGGGCGGCATGTAACGCGCCCAGTCGCCGCGGAATCGTTGCTCGCGGGCCTTGCCCAGCGGCACCAGTTGCTTGCCCGTGCCGCGGCCGCGGTGGCGCTCGCGCACCTCGGCGTATTCGGAGCGCACCTTGGCGATGAAGTCGTCGACGAGCTCTTTGCTGACCAGCGACTGCGCCACGCCGACGGCGCGCGAGGCATCCTTCACCCACACCGTGGGCGAACGGTAGTGCGGCTCGATACGCAGCGCCGTATGTGCGCGTGAGGTGGTCGCGCCGCCAATCATCAGGGGCACCTGGAAATCCTGGCGCTGCATCTCGCGCGCCACCTGGCTCATTTCTTCCAGCGACGGGGTGATGAGGCCCGACAACCCGATGATGTCGGCGTTCTCGGCCCGCGCGGTGTCGAGGATCTTCTGCGTGGGTACCATCACGCCGAGGTCGATCACCTCGAAGTTGTTGCACTGGAGCACCACGCCCACGATGTTCTTGCCGATGTCGTGAACGTCGCCCTTGACGGTGGCGAGCACGATCTTGCCGTTGCTCCGGCCGACGTCGCCCGAGATGCGCTTCTCTTCCTCGATGTAAGGAATGAGATGGGCGACCGCCTTCTTCATGACCCGCGCCGACTTGACCACCTGCGGAAGAAACATCTTGCCGGCACCGAAGAGGTCGCCCACGACGTTCATGCCGGACATCAGGGGGCCTTCGATCACGTCGAGCGGGCGCGCGGAAAGCTGGCGCGCTTCCTCGGTGTCTTCGACCACGTACTGGTCGATCCCGTGGACCAGCGCATGGCTCAGGCGGTCGATCACGGGCTTGTCACGCCACGCGGCCGACTCGACCACCGTGCCGCCCTTGCCGCCCTTGTAGGTGTCAGCCACCTCGAGCAGGCGCTCCGTGGCGTCGGGGCGACGATTGAGCACCACGTCTTCCACGCGCTCGCGCAGGTCGGCGGGCAGGTCGTCGTAGATGGCCAGGGCGCCGGCGTTGACGATGCCCATATCCATGCCCGCCGCGATGGCGTGGTAAAGGAACACCGAGTGGATCGCCTCGCGCACGGGGTTGTTGCCGCGGAACGAGAACGACACGTTGGACACGCCGCCGGAGACGTGCGAGGCGGGGAAACGCCGCTTGAGTTCGCGCGTGGCCTCGATGAAATCGACCGCGTAGTTGTTGTGCTCTTCGATGCCGGTCGCGATGGCGAAGATGTTCGGGTCGAAGATGATGTCTTCAGGCGGAAAATCGAGCGTGTCCACGAGCAGCGCGTACGCGCGCGAACAGATCTCGACCTTGCGCTCCTTGGTGTCGGCCTGGCCGGCCTCGTCGAAGGCCATCACGACCACGGCGGCGCCATACTGGCGCACCTTGCGCGCGTGTTCGAGGAATAGTGCCTCGCCTTCCTTCATCGAGATGGAGTTGACGATGCCCTTGCCCTGCATGCAGCGCAGGCCCGCTTCGATCACGCTCCACTTGGACGAATCGACCATGATCGGCACGCGGGCGATGTCCGGCTCGGACGAGATCAGGTTCACGAAGCGCGTCATCGCCGCTTCGGAGTCGATCAGGCCTTCATCCATGTTGATGTCGATGATCTGGGCGCCGTTCTCCACCAGTTGGCGGGCGACGTCCACGGCTTCCTCGTAGCGGCCTTCCTTGATCAGCTTGCGGAACTGGGCCGAGCCCGTGACGTTGGTCCGCTCGCCGACGTTGATGAAGTTGAGGTCCGGGGTGAGGACCAGCGGCTCGAGGCCGGAAAGGCGGGTATATCGGATGCTCATGCGGCGTTCGCGGTGGCCTGGCGGAGCCGGGGCGGGAAGGGCGCGACCGCCTCGGCGATGGCGGCGATGTGCGCGGGCGTGGTGCCGCAGCAGCCACCCACGATGTTGATGAGGCCGTTGGCCGCGAAGTCGCGGATGGTGGCGGCCATGCTTTCGGGCGTCTCGTCGTATTCGCCGAACGCGTTGGGCAGGCCCGCGTTGGGGTGCGTACTCACGGCCGCGTTGGCGATGCGCGCGAGCATCTGCACGTGCGGTCGCAGGTCTTCCGCGCCGAGCGCGCAATTGAGGCCCACCGACAAGGGCTGGATGTGCTCCACCGAGTAGAAGAACGCCTCGGCGGTCTGCCCCGAGAGCGTGCGGCCGGAGCGGTCGGTGATGGTGCCGGAGATCATCACCGGCACGCGCCCGCCCAGTTCGTGAAACAGCTCGGCCAGGGCGAACAGCGCCGCCTTCGCGTTGAGCGTGTCGAAGATGGTTTCGACCATGATCGTATCGGCGCCGCCTTCGATCAGGGCGCGGGCCGATTCGATGTAGTTGCTCTTGAGCGCTTCGAAGTCGATGTTGCGGTAGCCGGGATCGTTGACGTCCGGCGAGATCGACGCCGTGCGGCTGGTCGGCCCGAGCACGCCGATGACGAAACGGGGTTTATCCGGCGTGCGCCGGGTCATGTCGTCGCACGCCTCACGGGCCAGGCGGGCGCCTTCGCGGTTGAGTTCGGGCACGAGGTGTTCGAGGTGGTAGTCGGCCTGGCTCACGCGGGTGGCGTTGAAGGTGTTGGTTTCGACGAAATCCGCGCCTGCGTCCAGGTAGGCCTGGTGCACGCCCTTGATGATCGCCGGCTGGGTGAGCAGCAACAGGTCGTTGTTGCCCTTCAGGTCGCACTCGCCGGGGTGGTCGTGCGCGTGCAGGCTGTCATGGCCGCCGGCGAAGCGCTCGCCGCGGTAGCCGGACTCGTCGAGCCGGTGCCCCTGGAGCATCGTGCCCATGCCGCCGTCGAGGATCATGATTCGCTCGTCGAGGCCCTTTTCGATGAGGGCGACGCGGTCGGGATGGAGCCAGGGTAGGGTGCTCATGTCGACCTCCGGTCAGGGCTTGCGCGCGAGCAGGCTGATGACTTCGAAATGCGGGGTGCGCCGTTCGCGGCTGAGGCGCTCGCAACTGACCACGTCCAGGCCCGCGTCGCGGGCCAGCGCGGCCAGTCCGTCGCAGTCGAAGCCGAGGTTGCGATGGTCGAACGGCTCGACCACGGCGCGGTGGTCATGTTCGCCGAGGGTGGCGGCCAGCACGCGCCCGCCCGGCTTGAGCACCTTCGCCACCTGGCGGAACACCTCGTCGGGGTGCTCCGCGTAGGTGAGGGCGTGCATCAGCAGCACCAGGTCGAAACGGCGCTCGCCCAGGTCGAGCGCAAGCATGTCGCCCTGGCGCACCTCCACG
>CAJYHU010000162.1 GCA_913774655.1 uncultured Luteibacter sp.
GGCCCAGCACGCGGCGGAAATCGCGACGTTGGCCGACTTCCGCCTGCAACTGCTCGACGGATTTGTGGCGGAGGAACCGGGCTAGCGACATGGGAATCCCTGGGCGTGCATTGGCCGGGGATCATAACGGGCGGGGCCCGGGTGTGTCGTCGGGCGGGTGCAGCATCCCACCTACGGCAAACCCCGACGCCCCGCCCGCCGATCGGCTCAGCGGCCGTCGACGGCCCGGCGGCCCAACGCGGGGTCGTCGGTGAAGAACGCATCGATACCGGTCGCCAGGTAGGCTCGGATCTCCTTCACCGAGCCCTCTTCGTTGCGCGCCGCATCCCCGGCACCGTCGCGGAAATCCGCCGCGAGGAAGTGGTTCTCCGGCCGGAAGGTATAGGGATGCACCTCCAGCCCGGCCGCGTGGGCGTCGCGCACCAGCGTCGAGACGGGGGCGAGGCGCCCGTCCTTGTCCAGTGGGATGATGCTGCGGATCGACGGCCCGATCGCATCCGCATAGCCTCGGATCGCCTTCAGCCCGGCCGGCGTCATCATCGCGCCGTAGGTCGTACCCGGCTCGTCCGCCGGATGGGCGTCCGCTGCATCCATGAGTTGCAGGAGGCGGACGTTCGGATGCGCGGTGCCGAGCTTCTCGTGGAGATACTTCAGGTTGCCCACTTCGAACGACTGGATCTCCACCGGCGCCGTGCGCGTATAGGCGTGCGCGGCAAGCACCGCCAGGAGACGGTCTTCCATCGGCAGGCCGATGCCACGGAAATAGGTGCCGTGCTTGATCTCGGGAATGATGCCGATGACACGGCCACGGGCGGAGGACTCGGCCGCCACGAACTCGATCATCTCCTCGAACGTCGGCACCGTGAACTGACCGTCGTAGGTCGCGTTGTGCTTGCGGATGTCGGGCAGGCGCTCGCGGGCGCGCAACGTCTTCAGTTCGGCGAGGGTGAAGTCCTCGGTGAACCAGCCATCGATGCGCACGCCATCCACGGTCTTCGTGGTGCGACGCGACGCGAACTCCGGGTGCGAGGCGACATCGGTGGTACCGCCGATCTCGTTCTCGTGGCGGATGACCAGCACGCCATCCTTGGTGGCCACCAGATCGGGTTCGACCACGTCGGCGCCGTCCTGGATCGCCACCGCGTAGGATGCCAACGTGTGTTCCGGGCGCAGGGCGCTCGCGCCGCGATGGCCGATGACCCGCACCTTCGCGGCCAGCGGCTGGGCGGATTCCGCGTTCAGGCTCATGGGCGACGCTCCGAGCAGCAGGGCAAGAACGCCGCAGGATAGTGCAAGCCGGATCATCAGAAATCCGCCGAAAGGGTGAGGAAGCTCTGCCGCGGGGCGCTCGCGTGGAAGGCCAGGGAGCGACCCTGCGGGTCGGTGGCGCCGAAGGCCGTGAGATTGGTCGCGTAACGATGATTGGTGAGGTTGGTCACGTTCAGCGCCAGGGTCAACGCCTTCAACTGGCCGACCTGACCGAAGTCGTAGGCGGCGCCAAGGTCGAACGAGGTCGCGCCGGCCACGCTCTGGTCGTTGGTGTACGTGTAATAGCGCTTGCCGGTGTACTTGCCGCGCAGGCTCGCCGACCAGCGGCCATAGGTGTAGCTGATCTCGCTGGCGAACAGGCGCTTGGGCGTATCCACCGTGGTCTTGTCCTTTACCGGCACGACCTGGCCGTTGGCGATGTAGTTATCGTCATAGGTCGAGCGGTTGAACGAGGCCGAGTTGTACCACTGGAAGCCGTGGAACGGCTTCCAGATGAACGTGAATTCAGCGCCCTGGCTGCTGACCGAACCCACGTTGACGAAGGCCGTGTTGCATTCCGGGCGGGTGCCCTGCTGGATGCTCGGGCAGGGATTGAGCGACAGCAGGCGGTTGTTGAACTTCACGTCGTACAGCGCGACCGAGGCTTCGTAGCCCTGGCCGACGCTACGGAAACCGCCGTCGATCGTGCGCGACGCCTCCGGGCGCAGGTTGGCCTTGGTGCCGTCGAACGCACTCTGCGACACCAGCAGCGGCCCGCCCGCGCCGCCGCCCTGGAAGGCCGCGATGTTCTTCGCGTAGGAAAGGAAAAACTCCTGCCCCGGCGCCACCTGGAAAGCCACGCCCGCCTGCGGCAGCAACGACTTGCTGGCCTTGAGCGTGCCGTTGGCCATCGGGCTCTCCACACCCGGCGCCTCGCGGGCGGTCATCGTGGTGTGCGGGCTCTTCACGCCCACGTCTACCGTGAGGTGGTCGTCCATGGTCTTGAAGGTGTCCTGCACATAGGCCTGTCGGGTGGTGATCACGTAGTCCTGGGCGAAGAGTCGGCGATCGGGATCCTGCAGGTAGCGGTCGTCGCTCACCGGGCCGGTGATGTAATAAAAGTTGCGCTCGACATGGTGATCGTTGTGCTCGTACCACACGCCACCTTCGAGGTGATGCGCGCCCAGGTCCCAGGCGAGCGAGGCGATGGCGCCATCGCGGTTGATCGTGTAGTTGGTGCTGCGGATCGAGATCGGCAGTTCCTGCGGCGTGCCTGGGTAGGAGCGCTGGCCCGGCGACCACCAGTGGCCCTGGCCGCCGTTCTCGTGATGATAGACCTGGGTGTGCAGCGTGGCGCCGTCGGCCACGGTGACATCGCCGGCCAGATAGTAAAGGTCGTCGCGGCGCAGCGCGCGACTCTGGTAATAGGCGTCGTCGACGTTGTCCACGCCGCCGGAGAACGCACAGCGCGGATCCTTCACGCCGCCCTTGGTGTACGTGGGCGAGCAGTAGGCGGCGGCGAGGGCGCGCTGCCAGTCCGGCGCGTAGAGGTTCCAGTCCCAGCCCAGGCCGCGCTGCAGGCCGCTCTTGGAGAGATAGGCGTAGTCCGCCTGGCTGGTGCGCGAGGTGTCGGCGAAGCCGGTGACGCGGTTGCCGTCGCCGAATTCGTACACGGCCTTGCCGTTGAACTGCTGCGTGCCGGTGCTCGAATTCGGACGTGCCCACATATCCGCGTCGGCATGCACGCCCGACAGGTACATCGAAAAGCCCTTGTAGTCGCCGGTGTCGATACGGGCGTAGGTGCGGCGGTTATGGTCGCTGCCGATGGTCTGGGCCACCTTGCCGCCGAAGGTCTTCGCCGGGTCGGAGGAGAAATACTGGATCGCGCCGCCGAGGTTGCTCGTCGATGCGGTACCGAGCGCGCCGATGCCCTCGGCCAGCTCGACCGTGGCCATGTTCTCGGCGATCAGCGCACGAGAGATGTTCAGGCCGTTGTAGTTGCCATAGGCGTTATCGCCCAGCGGCAGGCCGTCGAGCGTGTAACCCAGGCGGGTGGTGTTGAAACCGCGCAGCGTGATGGTCTGCGACTCCTCGTTGGCGCCGAAGGCATCGTTGGATTGCACCGACACGCCGGGCATCCGGTTGAGGATCTTCTGCGGGCTGGTGCCGGGGGGCAGCACGCGCTGGTCGGCCGGCACGATGCGCTGCACCTGGCGTGTCTCACCCTGGCCGATGACCGAGACCGCCTCAAGATCCTGCGTCTTCGGCGGCGTGTCGTCGGCGTGGGCCACGACGCTGAACGCGGACGACAGGGCGAGGAAAAGGGCGCGACGGGGATACTTCATCGGTAACAGCCTGGACGGAAAACCATGCAGCATGCGTGGCCGATGTTGACGTTTTCTTACGAACGGATGCGATCTTCGCGGCTCAGGCGGGGCCCGTGCCGGGCCACGCCCCCGCCTTCCCACGATTGCAACATCGGCCCGTCACCATGGCCGGTTTGACGACACCCGGGGGAACTCCATGCGCCAGATCACACGCCTCGCCGCCCTGCTGTTGACCGCACTCGCCACACAGGCGAGCGCGCATCGCGTGATCGTGTTCGTCTGGGACGGCATGCGGCCGGACGCGATCAGCGAGGACGACACGCCGCACCTCGCCGCGCTGGCGAAGGGTGGCACCTTCTTCGCGGACAACCATGCGACCTATCCGACCTTCACGATGATCAACGCGTCGAGCTTCGCCACCGGCTCGTTCCCTGGCACCATCGGCTTCTATGGCAACCGCTTCTGGGTACCGGGCGCCCGCGGTCCCGATGCGAAGGGCGCGCCGAGCGACTTCGCGGCACCGGTCTATACGGAGGACTACGCCGTGCTGCGCGACCTCGATGCGCACTACGGGCACGACCTGCTGGACGCACCCACGCTGCTTGAACGGGCGCGCAAGGCGGGCCTGAAAACCGCCGTGGTGGGCAAGTCCGGGCCCGCCTTCCTGCAGGACATCCACGAAGGCGGGACGATCCTCGACGAAAACGTAGCGCTACCGCTCTCGTTCGCCACCCGCCTGGGCAAGGCCGGCTTCCGGCTGCCGGCCAACACGGTGCATGCGTACGATGCGGATCGCTTCCAGCTCGAGCCGGACAACGGCGATCCGACCGAGCCATTGCCCCTGGTGACGCTCAAGGATGGCGCCAGCGCCGACGCGTCGGACGGGGCGGGTGCGCCGCCGACCCCTTCCAACGCGTATCTCATGGACGCTTACCTGGGCTACATCCTGCCCGTCGAGAAGCCTGACATCAGTTTCGTCTGGCTGCGCAACCCCGATACCACCGAACATCTGTACGGCGTGGGTTCGCCCAATTTCCACCTCGCACTGCGCGCGCAGGACGACCTGCTGGGCAAGCTGCAGGCGAAGCTCCAGGCCCTGGGCATGGCCGACGACACCGACCTGATCGTCGTCTCCGACCACGCGCACAGTAACGTGTCGGGCCCGCTGGACCGCTTCCCCCTTCGCACCATCGCCGAAGGCCGCGTGGGTCGCGTCGACGGCGAATGGGGGTATTCGGTATCCGGCGCCGTGCGCCTGGCCGATGACATGACCCGGGCCGGCTTCACGGCGTATGACGGCTTCGGCTGCCTCTACGCCCCGGTGATGTCGGGCATCCGTGCCGATGGCACGCCCTTGCACCCGACCCGCTTCGACGACGACGGCCGCCTGTGCGGCAAACCCGGTCCGTACACCACGCCGTCGTACAAGGTGCCGACGCAACTGCCGACGGGCGCGTTCGTGATCGCGCCCAACGGCGGCAGCGAGTACCTCTATCAACCCGACCACGACAAGGCCCGGGTGCTCGCCGCGGTGCGTTTCCTGCAATCGCGCGCGATGTTCGGCGCGATCTTCGTGGACGCGCGCTACGGGCGCCTTCCCGGCACCCTCCCCTTGGCGACGGTGCACCTGGCGAACAAGCGCTCCCCGGACATCATCGTCAGCTACGACTTCGATGCCGACGCGGTCGTGCAAGGATTCCGCGGCACGGAGTATTCCAGTATGTCCAACGAGCGCGGCATGCATGGCAGCTTCAGCCCGATCGACGTGCATAACACGCTCATCGCCAGCGGACCGGATTTCCGCGAGGGCCTGCGCAGCGTATTGCCCAGCGGCAACGTCGACCTGGCGCCGACGCTGGCAGCGGTGTTGAAGATCGACCTGGGCAAGCCCGATGGCCGGGTGCTGCGCGAAGCGTTGCGTACCCGCGACGGAACGGGCCTCAGCGTGAAAGCCGTGGATGTCGCCACCGACGCCGCGACCGGGCTCGACATGCGCGCGGCCGACGGATCGCCGACGGGGCGCGCCACCTACCGCTTCGTGCTCAAGACCAAGCAGCTCAACGACAACGGCACCACCTACACGTATTTCGACCAGGCGAAAGCCGAACGACAGTGAGGCCGGCCGCCGCGGCCGGCTACGGCATGCGCGTTTCGCGCATGCCATGCCCACTTCTGCTAGTTTCCGCCCCCGAATCTTCTTCAAGCCACGGACACCGACGATGTTCAGACCCCTCGCCCTGGCCGCGCTCTCGGCCGCCCTGCTCGCGGCCTGCGCGAGCGCGCCGGCACCCGCGGCCAAGCCCACCCGGCTCGACGGCGCGACGCTCGATCTCGCGATCCTCGAGACCACCGATGTCCATTCGAACATCCTGTCCTATGACTACTACAAACAGAAGGACGACCCGTCCCTCGGCTACGAGCGCGTCGCCACGCTGATCCGCCAGGCGCGCAGGGAATTTCCCAACACCGTGCTGTTCGACAGCGGCGACACGATCCAGGGATCGGTCATCGCCGATTACCAGGCCCTGGTGAAGCCGGTGGGCTGCGATACCGAGCTGGGCATCTACAAGGCGATGGATGCGATGGGCTACGACGGCGGTACCGCCGGCAACCACGAGTTCAACTACGGCCTGCCCTTCCTCGCCCAGGTCACCGACACGGCGATGAACGTGGATGGCGTCACTGCACGCCATTGCGCGGGGCCAAGGTTTCCGCTGGTGCTTTCCAACGTCTACAGCGCACGCGACGGCCAGCCCATCTTCAAGCCGTGGACCGTGGTCACCAAGACCGTCGACGTGACGACCGCATCGGGCCAGACCATGCACACGCCCCTGCGCATCGGCATCATCGGCTTCACGCCGCCGCCGATCATGGACTGGGACAAGCGCAACCTCGATGGCAAGGTCACGGTTGACGGCGTGATGGAAGCGGCGCGCAAGTACATGCCGCAACTTGAGGCCCAGCACCCCGACATCATCGTGGCGATCCTGCATGGCGGGCTCGACACCGCGCCGTACACGCCGCAGATGGAAAACGGCGGCTGGTACCTCGCCGGGGTACCGGGCGTCGATGCGCTGCTCCTGGGTCACTCGCATACCGAGTTTCCGGGGCCTCGCTACGCGGGCATGAAGGACGTCGACGCGACGCGCGGCCTGGTGCGCGGCGTTCCTGCCGTGATGGGCGGCTTCTTCGGCAAGGACCTCGGCATCATCCACATGACCCTGCGCCGCGAAGGCGACCGCTGGGTCGTGCAGAAAGACGCCAGCCATAGCGAGGTGCGGCCCATCTGCCCGAAGAAGGGCGAGTGTGTCGCGCCCGATCCCACGATCGCGCCGCTCGTCAAGGACACGCACGAAGCCGCCATCGCCTATGTGAACACCCCGATCGGCGCCGTCGACCACGACCTGTCGAGCTACTTCGCCGACGAAGGCAACATGACGGCGATCGCGGTGGTCAACGCCGCGCAGATCGACTACGCCCGCGACGAACTGGCGCGCTCGCGTCCCGACCTGAAGAACGTGCCGATCCTGTCCGCCGCGTCGGCGTTCCGCAATGGCTTCGGCGGGCCGGACGACTTCACCGACGTACCCAAGGGCCCGCTCACCATCCGCAATGCCGCCGACCTCTACTTCTATCCGAACACGCTGTCGGCGGTGAAGATCGACGGCAAGGGCGTGAAGGCGTGGCTGGAGAAATCCGCCACGCGCTTCAACCGCATCGATCCGGCGAAGGACGGTGAGCAGTCGCTCATCGGACGCATGCCGGGCTACAACTTCGATCAGTTGCAGGGCGGCATCACGTATACCATCGATGTCTCCCGCCCCGAAGGCGAGCGCATCGTCGACCTTCGCTACAAGGGCAAGCCCGTGAAGGACGACCAGCCCTTCATCGTGGTCACCAACAACTACCGCGCCAACGGCGGCGGCGACTTCCCCGGCCTGAAGGGCGACGCCGTGGTGCTCAACGCGCCGGACGGCAACCGCGAAGTGGTCATCCGCTGGGTGCAGTCGAAGAAGACGATCACGACAGCGGATCTCGACAAGCGCTCGTGGCATTTTGCCCCCGTGAAGACCAAGGGACCGGTGACCTTCGTCACCGCCGCCGGCAAGGAGGCCGTGGCGACGTCGCTCGGTTTGCCCGTGCGCCAGCTGCGTGACAACGGCGACGGCACGGCGGTCTATACGATCGACCTCTCCCGGCGCTGACGTTCCGACAGCGGGGTGCCGATCATCCGGCACCCCGCCGCCGCGGGCCACCCGCATCCGGCGCTTGACACGCCACGCGGCGCGGGCATACCGTCCAGACCATGTATCCGGACGCGCCCGCGCTGATCATCGACACGGCCATGCTCCTGGCCGGTACGCGCGCGTCCACGACCACCACCGCGACGACGACCACGACGACCACTACCCGGGTCGGAGGATCGGAGACCGCGCGCGCCTAGTTCCACGTCGCTGCCGGCCCCGACCTCCCGCAGGACGGGACCGGCGCCGAAGCGATTCAAGGCCAGCATCCCACCTGACGCGAACGACGGGCCTCTCAACCGGAGGCTTTACCGTGTTCACCGCCCAGGCATTACCCCTCTCCGCCCCGCGAGCCCTCGCGGAGCCGCTCGTCATCGACGTCGGCCTCGTCGGGCCCGGCAAGGTCGGCAGCGCGTTGCTCGGCCAGCTGCGCCAGGCGATGCCGCGGCTGCTGCGCGACTGTCGCCTGCAACTGCGCCTGCGTGCGGTCAGCGACAGTCGCCACATGTGGCTCGACTGCGACGACGACGCGCTCAATGGCCGCGTGCACGGCGCGCAGACCTGGCGCCCCGCCGCGCTGGATGACTTCGCCGCCTATGTCGGTGGACGCGGCGGGCACGTCGCCGTGATCGCCGATTGCAGCGCCAGCGATGGCGTCGCCGATCGCTATGCGGACTGGCTCGCCGCAGGCATCCACATCGTCACGCCCAACAAGCGCGCCGGCAGCGGCCCGCTCGAACGCTGGCGGCGCATCGTGGGGGCCTCCCACGCCAGCGGTGCGCGACTGCATTACGAGGGCACGGTAGGCGCCGGCCTCCCGGTGGTGCAGACGCTGCGCGACCTGCTCGACACGGGCGACGAGCTGGTGGCGATCGAAGGCATGCTCTCGGGCACGCTGGCCTGGCTGTTCAACCGTTTCGACGGCTCGCAGCCGTTCTCCACGCTGGTCCGCGAAGCCCACGCGCTGGGCTATACCGAGCCTGACCCGCGTGACGACCTGTCGGGCATGGACGTCGCCCGCAAGCTCGTGATCCTCGCCCGCGAAGCGGGCCTGCCGCTCTCGCTGGGCGACGTGGCGGTGGAAAGCCTGGTGCCCGCGGAGCTGGCCGGCGGCCCCGTCGCCGACTTCATGGAGCAGCTCGATCGCCTCGACGCGCCCATGGCGGCGCGGCTGCGCGACGGTGGCGTGCTGCGCCACGTGGCCCGGCTCGAGAACGGCCGGGCGACGGTGGGCCTGCGGGTGCTCGACCCGGCGCATGCCTTCGCCCACGCGCGCCTGAGCGACAACGTGATCCGTTTCGCCACCCGTCGATACTGCGACAATGCACTGGTCGTACAGGGGCCGGGAGCCGGTCCCGACGTCACGGCCGCGGCGGTCTTCACCGACCTGCTGCGCGTGGCCGGCGCCCTGGGAGTCAAACGATGCGCATGCTGAACCCTTCATCCCCACCCCGCGCCGATGCGGATGTCGCCGTCGCCGAGGCGTACGCCAGCGTCGGCAACGTCGGTATCGGTTTCGACATCCTCGGCCATTGCGTCGCGGGGGCCGGCGACCGCGCCGAGGTACGACGCATCGCCGAGGCCGAGGTACGCATCCGTGCCATCCACGGCGTGGTCACCGAGTTGCCGATGGCGCCGGAAGCGAACACCGCCGGCCAGGCCTTGCTCTCCCTGCACCGCGCGCTCGACCTTCCCTTCGGCTTCGAGCTCACGCTGCACAAGGGCATCGCGCTGGGCTCGGGCATGGGCGGCTCGGCCGCCTCGTGCGTGGCGGCGCTCGTGGCCGCCAATGCGCTGCTCGACGCGCCCCTGTCGCGCGAAGCGCTCTATCCGTTCGCGCTCGACGGAGAGGCGGTCGCCAGCGGCAGCCGCCATGGCGACAACCTCGGCCCGATGCTGCTCGGGGGCCTGGTGCTCGCGACGGACACGCGCCTGGTGCGCATCCCCGTACCCGCCCAGTGGCATTGCGCGCTCGTGCATCCGCACGTGGTGCTGGAAACCCGCAAGGCCCGCGCCGCCCTGGCCGGACACTACGCGTTGGGGGAGTTCGTGGCGCAGAGCGCCCACCTCGCCCTGGTACTCGCCGGCTGCTATCGCGGCGATGCCGACCTGGTGCGCGAAGGGTTGGCCGACGTGCTCGTGGAGCCCCGCCGGGCGCCGATGATTCCCGGCTTCGCCCGGGTGAAGCAGGCCGCCCTCGACCACGGCGCGTTCGGCGCGAGCATCTCCGGCGCGGGCCCCAGCGTGTTCGGCTGGTTCGCCGATCGCGCGTCGGCCGAGGCGGCCGGCGACGCGATGCGTGCGGCCTTCGGTGAGGCGGGTCACGCTGCCGACGTGCTCGTGGCGCCCATCGACGGCCCCGCCGCACGGGTGGTGTGAGCATGCGCTTCGTCAGCACGCGCGGCGCCGCCGCCCCCGCCTCCCTGTCCGCCGCCATCGCCGCGGGACTCGCCCCCGATGGCGGTCTCTACGTGCCCGAGGCGCTGCCCCGCGTCGCCCCCCTCCCCCGCGACGGCCATCTCGCGACCACCGCGGCCCGGATGCTGGCCCCGTTCTTCGAGGGCGATGCGCTCGCCCCCGACCTCGACGCCATCTGCGCGGAGGCCTTCGCGGCGCCGGCGCCACGTCGCGCATTGCCCGTCGAGGGCGCCCACCTGCTCGAGCTGTTCCACGGACCCACGGCCGCCTTCAAGGATTTCGGCGCCCGATTCCTGGCTGCGTGCCTGGTGCGGCTGCGCCGTCACGCGGGCCGGCCGCTGACTATCCTGGTCGCCACCTCGGGCGACACCGGCGCCGCCGTCGGCGCCGCTTTCCACGGCCTGCCGGGCGTCCGCGTGGCGATCCTCTACCCCGACCGGCGCGTCTCGCCCCGCCAGGCCCACCAGTTGGGCAGTTTCGGCGACAACGTACGGGCGCTGCGGGTGGAAGGCAGCTTCGACGACTGCCAGCGACTGGTGAAAGGCGCCCTCGCCGACCCCGCGTTGCAGGCCGACGTTCCCCTGTCGTCGGCCAACAGCATCAGCCTCGGGCGACTGCTGCCGCAGATGGCGTACTTCGGTCACGCGGCGCTCCAGGCCGGCGAGCCGATGCATACTCTCGTGCCCACGGGCAACCTGGGCAATGCCATGGCCTGCCTGTGGGCCCGCGCCATCGGCCTGCCCATCGGCGAGGTGGTGTTCGCCTGCAATGCCAACGAGACCCTCCCGGCGTTCTTCGCGGGGCAGCCTTACCGGGCTCGAGGCGCGGTGCACACCGTGGCCAATGCGATGGACGTGGGCGCGCCAAGCAATGTCGAACGCCTGTTTCATCTGTTTGGCGGCGAGGACGCCGCGCGGGCCAACGGTCGGGCCTACGGCGTGGACGATGCCCAGATCCGCGACACGATCCGCCGGCACGCGGCCAGCGACGGCGACGTGTTCTGCCCGCACACGGCCACCGCCATCCACGTCTTCGAGCGCCTGCGCCTGGACGGCGACCGCCGCGCCTGGACCATCGCCGCCACGGCGCACCCGGCCAAGTTCGACAGCGTGGTCGAGCCGCTCATCGGCCGCACCGTCGAGGTGCCACCGAGCCTGGCGGCGATGCTGGCCCGGCCGGCCGTCGCCGAGCCCCTGGAAGCGGATTCGCAGGCTTTTTCGACGTGGTTGCGCCGCTGGTGACGGGCCGTTCCGACGCGTGCATACCAGTGCACGCGATCGGCGCCACACCGCACTTATGCGCGCATGACCAGTGCTTGGATGTCTAGCCGTCCAAACGTCCTAGGAAAAATAATTTCACCGGAAAGTGTTGACACCCACCGAACCGGTGGCATACGTTCGGTGGCATGACGCAGCGCAACAGCCACGATCGCTTTGCCACGAACCGACTCGGGCGAGTCGACGGCAAGCTGCGTCTCGGCGGCGGTCTCCTTCTTATTAACCTTGTACTCATTACCTGCGGAGGTGCGGGCTGAGGGCAAGTGTCCAGGTAAAAAGAAAGACGACCTGAAGACTCCCAAAACCCCGCACCCGGAAACGGATGCGGGGTTTTTTGTTGCCAGCCCCTCCTTACGAGCGGAGCCAGACATGAATCCAGCACACCAGGGCAGTACCGATACGACCGAGGCCGACGTAGGCCGCGTGCGTATCTTCGATACCACGTTGCGCGACGGCGAACAGGCGCCCGGCTTCTCGATGGACCGCCGCGCCAAGCTGCGCATGGCCCATGCGCTGGAGGAGCTGGGCGTCGACATCATCGAGGCGGGCTTTCCGCAAGCATCGCCCGACGATTTCGCGGCGGTCGCGGAGATCGCACGGTCGTTGAAGGCACCCACCGTCGCCGCGCTGGCCCGATGTATGCCCGACGACATCGACAGTGCGGGACGGGCGCTGGAAGGCGCCAGGCATTCGCGGATACACCTGTTCCTCTCGACGTCGCCCCTGCATCGCGAACACAAGCTGGGCAAGAGCAAGCAAGAAGTGATCGACATCGCCGCAACGGCGATACGCCGGGCCAAGGCCCTGGCCCATGAAGTCGAATTCTCCGCCGAAGACGCGCTGCGCACCGAGCCGGATTACCTCGCCGAGATTTTCTCGGTGGCCGTGGAAGCCGGCGCCAGCGTCCTCAACGCGCCCGACACCGTCGGTTACGTCACCCCCTTCGAAATCACCGAGATGTTCAACTACCTGCGCAAGCACGTACGCGGCGCCGACTCGGCGATGTTCTCCTCCCATTGCCACGATGACCTGGGCATGGCCGTGGCGAACACGCTCGCCGCCGTCACCGCGGGCGCGCGCCAGGTCGAGTGCACCATCAACGGCATCGGCGAGCGCGCCGGCAATGCCGCGCTGGAGGAAGTGGTGATGGCGCTGCACACCCGCCGCACCCTCTACAAGGTCGATACCGGCATCCAGACACGCCGGCTGTTTCCCACCTCGCGCCTGCTCGCCGAGGTCACCGGCCAGCCGGTGCCGCGCAACAAGGCCATCGTCGGCGACAACGCCTTCGCGCACGAGTCGGGCATCCACCAGCACGGCATGCTCAAGCACCGCGGCACCTACGAAATCATGACACCGCAGGACGTCGGCGCGAAGACGTCGCTCGTTCTGGGAAAGCATTCGGGTCGCCACGCGTTGCGCCAGCGCCTGGCCGAACTGGATCACGAACTCGACGACGCCGCGCTCGACGCGGTGTTCGAACGCTTCAAGGCGCTGGCCGATCGCCAGCGCTCGGTTACCAACGACGACCTCGAGGCGCTGATGGGCGCCTACGAGGACGACACGCAGGCCGCCGTCGCGGTCCAGTCCTGAAGGAGCCCCCCATGGAAGCCCCCGCCCATCTCTGGCACAACGGTCGCATCAAGGCCTGGGCCGACGCCACCGTCCACGTCGGCGCGCACGCGCTGCATTATGGCTCCTCCGTGTTCGAGGGCGTACGCGTGTACGACACGCCGGACGGCCCGCGCTATTTCCGCCTGGAAGAACACACCGAGCGACTGTTCCATTCCGCGCGCGTGTACGACCTGGTGATGCCGTACGACGCCGCCACCATCAATCGCGCGTGCCGCGAGGTGATTCGCGCCAACCATTTGCCCTCGGCGTACGTGCGGCCGATCGTGTTCCGCAGCGGTTTCACCTTCAGCCTCGCACCGTCGCTGGACACCCCGGTCGACGTCGCCATCATCGCGCTGCCGTGGAACGCCTACCACGGTGCCGACGCGATCGAGAAAGGCGTCGACGTCTGCGTGTCGTCGTGGAATCGCGCGGCGCCCAACACCTACCCCAGCGGCGCGAAGGCCGGCGGCAACTACCTCAACAGCCAGCTCATCGCGCGTGAGGCGGTCAACGCCGGTTACGCCGAGGGCATCGCACTGGGCACCGATGGACTGCTCAGCGAAGGCGCGGGCGAAAACCTCTTCGTGGTGCGCAAGGGCACGATCTACACGCCCCCCGCCGCATCCGCCATCCTCTGCGGCATCACCCGCGACACGGTGCTGACGCTGGCCCGCGAACGCGGTTACGACGTGGTGGAACAACCGCTGCCGCGCGAGATGCTGTATTTCGCCGACGAGGTGTTCATGACCGGCACCGCGGCGGAAGTCACCGCCGTGCGCTCGGTCGATCGCAAGCCCGTCGGCACGGGCCATCCGGGCCCGGTCACCCGTCAGCTGCAGGCCGACTTTTTCGGCTTGTTCGACGGCCGCACCGACGACCGCTGGGGCTGGCTGACGCCCGTGGACGACGTCGCCGCCGGGAGGGCCGCCGCATGACGCCGCGTACCCTGCTCGACAAGCTGTGGGACGCCCACCGAGTGAGCGCCGAGACCGAGAGCACGCCGGGCGTGCTCTACATCGACCTGCACCTCGTGCACGAAGTCACCTCGCCGCAGGCGTTCGACGAGCTTCGTTCGCGCGGCCTGAAAGTGCGCCGCCCGGACCGCACGCTGGCCACGCTGGATCACTCCACCCCGACGCTCCCGCCCGATGCCGACGGCCGTCGTCCCTACTACACGAAGGAAGCCGAAACGCAGGTCGCCACGCTCGAAGCCAACGTACGCGAGTTCGGCATCGACCTGATGGGCTGGGACAGCCCCCAGCGCGGTATCGTGCACGTCGCGGGGCCGGAAGTCGGCGCCACGCAGCCGGGTATGACCATCGTCTGCGGCGACAGCCACACCGCCACGCACGGGGCGTTCGGCTCGCTGGCCTTCGGCATCGGCACCACCGAAGTCGGGCATGTGCTCGCCACCCAGTGCCTGCTGCAGCGCAAGCCGAAATCGCTCGCCATCCACGTCGACGGCGGCCTGCAGCCCGGCGTTACCGCGAAGGACCTGATCCTGCACATCATCGGCACGATCGGCATCGGCGGGGGCACGGGCCACGTCATCGAATACACCGGCGAAGCGATTCGCGCGCTGTCGATGGAAGAGCGCATGACGGTCTGCAACATGTCCATCGAAGCGGGCGCGCGCGCCGGCCTCATCGCGCCCGACGACACCACGTTCGCCTGGCTCGAGGGCCGCGAACGAGTGCCTAAGGGCGACGCGTGGGAGCGCGCCGTCGCCGCATGGCGCACGCTGCCGAGCGACGAGGGCGCCCGTTACGACCGCGAGGTGCGCGTCGATGCCTCCACCATCCAGCCGTCGGTCACCTACGGCACGCACCCGGGCATGGTCGTGCCCATTCACGCGCCCGTCCCGGCCGCTGCCGATGCGATCGAACAGCGCGCGCTCGACTACATGAAGGTGAGCGCGGGCAAGCCGATCGCGGGCGAGTCCGTGGATGTCGTCTTCGTCGGCAGCTGCACGAACGGCCGTCTCTCCGACCTGCGCGAGGCCGCCGGCATCCTGCGCGGCCGCCGCGTGGCCGAGGGCGTCCGCATGCTGGTGGTGCCGGGTTCCGAACAGGTACGCCGCGACGCCGAGCGCGAAGGCCTGCACGAGGTGTTCCGCGCCGCCGGCGCCGAATGGCGCGAGCCGGGCTGCTCGATGTGCATCGCCATGAACGGCGACCTGGCCCAGCCGGGGCAGCTCGTCGTCGCCACCAGCAACCGCAACTTCGAAGGTCGCCAGGGCAAAGGCGCGCGCACCGTGCTCGCCAGTCCGCTGGTCGCCGCCGCCTCCGCGGTGGCGGGCCGCGTGACCGATCCCCGCGAGTACATGAACCAGGAAGCCGCCGCATGAGCACGAATTCTCCGCTGACCTACGTGCACTCGCGCACGGCGGTGCTGCGCGACGAAAACATCGACACCGACCGGATCATCCCCGCGCGGTTCCTTACCACCACCCAACGCACGGGCCTGGGCCGGCACTGCTTCGAAGACTGGCGCTACGCAGCCGACGGCAGCGACAACCCCGCCTTCGCGCTCAACCAGCCGTCGGCGCGCGGCTGCGCGATCCTCGTCGCCGGGCGCAACTTCGGTTGCGGCTCCTCGCGGGAGCACGCGCCATGGGCACTGCTCGACTACGGCATCCAGGCGGTGATCTCCAACGAGATCGCCGACATCTTCCGCGGCAACGCCCTGAAGAACGGGCTGCTCGCGATCGTGCTCAGCGACGCCGAGCATCGGTGGCTGCTGGACAACCCGGGCGTGGAACTGCGCATCGACATCGCCGACAGCACGATCCGCCTGCCGGACGGCGGGTCGATCCGTTTCGCGCTCGACGCGTTTGCCCGGCACTGCCTGCTCAACGGCGTGGACCAGATGGGTTTCCTCCTGCAGCAGGACGCCGACATCGCCGCCTATGAACATCGCATGGAGAACGCCGCATGAAGGCCCATATCGTCGTCTTGCCGGGTGACGGCATCGGTCCGGAAGTCGCCTCGTCCGGCGTGGCGGTGCTGCGCCAGGTGGCGCAGCGTTTCGGTCACGCGTTCGCGTTCGACGAGCATGCCATCGGCGGCGACGCGATCGACCGCTTCGGCGATCCGTTGCCACCCGCCACGCGCGAGGCCCTGCTCGCCTGCGACGCGGTGCTGCTGGGTGCGGTCGGCGGCCCGAAGTGGTCCGACCCCTCGGCCAGCGTGCGTCCCGAGCAAGGCCTGCTTGCGATGCGCAAGCTGCTGGGCGTGTTCGCCAACGTCCGCCCCCTGAAGCTCCATCCGCGCACCGCGGCGCTGTCGCCGCTGAAACCCGAGCGCACCAAGGACGTCGACCTGGTCTTCGTGCGCGAGCTGACCGGCGGCATCTACTTCGGCGCCAAGACGCGCGACGCCGACGGCGCGACCGACGAATGCCGGTATAGCGTGGCCGAAGTGGAGCGCGTGGTGCGTCACGCCTTCGACCTGGCCCGGTCGCGCAAGCGCAAGCTCACGTCGGTGGACAAGGCCAACGTGCTGGAAACCTCGCGCCTGTGGCGCTCGGTCGCGACGCGCGTGGCGGCGGACTACCCCGACGTCGAACTGGAACACCAGCTCGTCGATTCGATGGCGATGCACCTGCTCACCCGCCCCGCCGATTACGACGTGCTCGTCACCGAAAACATGTTCGGCG
>CAJYHU010000163.1 GCA_913774655.1 uncultured Luteibacter sp.
GAGCACCACCGGCGTGATGTTGCCGGTGGTGGCCGCCGTCGTGTTCGCCTGGATGTAGTTGCCCGCATCGGCACCGCCGACCGTGATGCCCGTGACGTTGATGGTGTGCTGGCCGACGTCCTTGCCGTCGTAGGCGGCGCCACCGCTGGCGAAGGTCAGGCGGTCGCCCGCCACACCGCCGCTCAGGGTAACGGTCGCGCCGGTGCCGCCGTTATACACCCGGTTGCTGCCCTGGGCGTTGACCGTCAGCGTGGCCTGGCTGATGTTGGCCAGGGCCGTGCCGTTGGTGAACGCATAGTTGCCTGCATCGGCGCCGGCGATGCCCATGGTGCCGGTCACCGTCTTGTTGGTACCGACCATTTTCGTATCGAACGTGCCTGCGGTCGGGTTGGTCAGTGACACGGCATCGCCCGCGATGTAGCCACGCGAACCGTTCGCGGTCTCCAGCGTCGCGTTCTGCAGCACGGCGGCGGTGGTACCGTCGTAGGTCTTGTTGTTGGCCGCGAACGTCGCCGTGAGCAGGCGCGCCGTGATGTTGAACTTTGCGGTATTGAGCGTGTAGTTCGACGCGGCGCCGCCGTTGGTGCCGTCCTGCAGCGCCAGCGACCCGAGCGACACGGCCTTGTTGGTGCCCACGTTTTTGTCGGCCGTGGTGCCGCTGCCGGTCAGCGACAGCGTTTCGCTACCGACGCCGGTGGCGATGCTTCCGTTGGTGAACGACGTGGCGTCGGCAGTCGTGGTGCTGTCGTAGACGCGCGAACCGACCAGGTTCAGCAGGCGCGGCGTGATGTTCGCCGTGGTGCTGAGGCTGGTGTTGTCGAACGTGTAGTTGCCCGCATCGGTCCCGCTCTTGGTCACCGACGAAACCGTGACGGTCTTGCCGTTGCCCACGTTCTTGTCGCCGAACACGGCCGAGCCCGGCGTGAACGTCACGACGTCGCCCGCGATGACATCGCTGCTCTGCACGGTGGCGCCCGCGTCGTTGACGCCGCCGTCGTACTGTTTGTTGGCACCGGTCGCGGTCAGTGTCGCGTGCTTGGCGGTGATCGATGCGGTGGCGGTGCCTTGGGTGAAGCTGTAATTGCCTGCGTCGTTGCCGGTGACCGACATCACGCCGGTCACCGTCTTGCCGCTGCCGACGTTCTTGTCGCTGAAACGGGCGCTGGACGGGTTCTGCAGCGTCACGTCGTCGCCACCGATCAGGCCCACCAGCGTCGCGTTGCCGCTCAGGGTGGCGGCGGTGGTGGCGTCGTAGGTCTTGTCGTTGGCGCTGAAGGAGGCGGTGAGCGCTTTGGGCGTGATCGTCACCCAGTCGATGCCGCCGGTCAGCGTGTAGTTCGCCACGGAGGAGCCGTTAGAACCGCCGAGGGCGAGGGTGCCGAAGTCGGCGAACGACCAGCGGCTGCCGACGTTCTTGGTGGTGAGGTCGCCGGTGCCGGTCAGCGTGAGGCGCTCGCCATTCACGCCCTTCACCAGCCCGTTGCCATCGGTAAACAGCGACGCCACGGCGCCCGTGGTGCCGTCGTAGACGCGCGAGGCCTGCAGGTTGATCACGAAGGGAGTGATCGTGCCCAGCGTGCCGGACGCCGAGGTGGGCAGCGTGTAGTTGGCGAGGTTGGTGCCTGCCTGGGCGACAAAGTCGGACACCGAGAGCGTCGACTGGAGGCCGACATGGTTGCCCGCGTTGACGCCGTTATAGCTCGCGGTGGACGACTGCGGGATCGACGCACCCTGGCCGTTGACGAAGCCGCTCAACGAGTAGTCGCTGGCGAGCAGCGTCACCGAGTTGGAGCCGTCGTAGGCCTTGGTCGGGTTACCCGTGATCACCGCCGTGATCGCCTTTGGCGTGATCGACGCGGTCAGGCCGGTCACCGGATCGACGCGATAGTTGGACGCACGCGAACCGCCCAGCGCAAAGCCCTGCGTGGTCACGGCCAGACCGTTGGCCACGTTGGCCGCGCGGACGCTGGCCGTGGCCGAGGAAGCATCGAGCGAGACGTTGCCGTTATCCGGCGACAGCACGCCACCCAGCGTGCCGCCGCTCGTGTTCAGGGCGATCTGCGTGGTGCCGTCGTAGACCTTGTCGAGCGCCGAGATGCCGGAGATCGTCAGCGTCCGCTGGAAAATGGTCGCGGTCAGACCGGCGAGCGGCTGGAGCGCGTAGTTGGCCGCCGCCGCGCCGCTGATCGAGAAGCCGCTGGCCGCGACGTTGCGCACGCCGGCATCCGCGCTATCGAAGGTGCCGGTGGTGCTGGTGGTGAGGGTCACGTTGCCCGCGTCGCCGCTGACCAGGCCGATCAGTCGTGCGCCGCCGCTGTTGAGCGTGGCGCTGGTCGTCGCATCATAGGTCTTGTTCTGCGCCGACACGCCGACGATGGTCAACGGGGCGGGGGTGACCGAGCCGGTGCCCGTCGCCTGCAGGTCGAGCGTGTAGTTCGACAGGTCCGTGCCCGAATGCGGGGTATAGGACGTAATCGCCATCTGCGCCGTGATGGTCTTGCCGTTGCCCACGTTCGAGTCGTCGAACGCGACCGACTTGGACGGCACGATGTCGGCACCCTCGCCGCTGGCGAAACCATTGATCTGGTAGTTGGACGGCGTGAGCGCGATATACGTGCTGCCGTCGTAGACCTTGGTCGGCGAACCGACGATCGACGTGGTCAACAGCGCCGGGTTGATCTGGCCCGTACCGTACGCCATCGTGGAGAACGGCGTGTAGTTGTTCGGGTTGGTATTGCCGATCGGCTGGTAGTCGCTCTGCGCCAGCTGCACCGATACCGGCTGCGCCCCGACGTCCTTGCCCGCGTAGCTGCCCGTGGTCTTGGTGATGGTGAACCCTTCGCCGTTAGGGAAGTTACCGATCACCTGGAAATCGGTGGAGGTGAATGTGGCGTTGGTCGTGCCGTCGTAGGCGCGCGTCGGACGCCCGATGATCACCACCGAGACTTTGCTGCCGTCGGCCTTGCTGATGTAACCGAAGCCACTGATGACGCTGGGCAGCACGTAGTTGTTGAGGTTGGTGCCTTGGAGCGGCACGAAGTCGCCGGGGCTCACGTTGGCGCTGACAGACTGGATGCCCGCGTTCGGCGAAGCGAAGGTGCCCTGGGTCTGGCTGACGCTCGCGCCTTCGCCGCCGACGAAGCCATAGACCTGGTAATTCGACGTGCCGAGGGTGACGCCGGTGGTGCCATCGTAGGTCTTGCTCGGGTTACCGACGATCGTCCACTTCAGCGGCGCCCGGGCGATCGTGCCGGCACCGGCGATGGAGGTGGGGAAGGTGTAGTTGGACAGCGAGGTGCCGTTGCCGAGGGTGAAGTCGGAGGCCTCGATCATCGCCGTGACCGTGTGCGATCCCGCGTTGACGCTGTCGTAGGTGGCGCCGGCGTTCTGCGTGAGCGAACCGGACTCGCCCTGGGCCCAGCCGGTGATGGTGACGTCGCTCGTCGCGAGGCTGGCGTTGTTGCCGCCGTTGTAGGTGCGGGTCGGGTTGCCGGTGATCGACAGCGACAGCGTCGCCGGCGTGATGTTGGCGCTCAGGCCCGTGGGCTGCACGAGCGTGTAGTTGCCCGTGCCCGAGCCGGTGAGGGCAAAACCGCTGGCGGTGACGCCGATGCCGTTGCCGACATTGCGCGTGGCGAACTGGCCGGTGGCGTTGGTGGTCGACAGCGACACGTTGTCGCCGCCCACCACGCCGGTGAGCTGCGGATTGGACAGGGCGAGCTGGGCGAGCGTCGAGCCGTCGTAGACCTTGCCCAGCGCGCTCACGCCGGTGATGCCGAGGGCCTTCGGGTTGATCGAGCCGGTGATGTCACCCTGGAGCACGAGGGCGTAGTTGCTCGCCTTGGTGCCCTGCAGCTGGAAGCCGACCGCGGTCACGGACTTTCCGTTGCCGACGTTCGCGTCCGCGAACTGACCCGAGCCGTTGCTGGTATCCAGCGTGACGTTGCCGTTGTCCGCCGCGATCACGCCGAAGATGCTCGCGTGGCTCTTGTCCAGCGCATCCGCGGTGGTGCCGTCGTAGGTCTTGTCGCTGCCGATCAGGCCCGACAACTGCACCGGCGCCTTGTTGATCGTGCCCGCGCCCGTCGCGCTGGTCGGCAGCGCGTAGTTGGCGAGGTTGGTGCCGCTGGCGGCGACGAAGTTCGACGGTACGAAGTTGGCGGTCACGGTCCGCGCGCCGGCGTCGCTGGCGTCGTAGCCCACCGAGTTGGGCTGGCTGAAGCTGATGCCTTCGCCGGAAACCACGCCGCTCATCTGGTAGTTGCCGGAGGTGAGCGTGGCGGTGGTCGTGCCGTTGTAGGTCTTGGTCGGGTTATTGACGATCTGGATCGCGAGCTGCTTCGGATCGATCACGCCGATGTTCGCCGACACCCCGCCGCCGCTGACCACGTAGCCGTAGACCGGCACCAGGCCGGTGCTGTCGGTGAACGTATAGCCGTTGTTGGCGGCGGTGACGCCGATGCCGCTGGCGGCGTCCTTGCTCGCGTAGGTGCCGGTGCCCGTGGCGAGCTTGTCGCCGTTGGCCAGGCCGCTGGCATTGAAGTTGGCTCCGGTCAGCGCGGCCTGCGTGGTGCCGTCGTAGGCCTTCTCCACCGTGCCCTGCAGTGCGCCCAGCGCCACCGTCGGCGCCTGCGCGTAGAGGAACCCGTTGCCCGTGCCCTGCACGGTGCTGCCGTTGGTGGCGTTGTACTGGATGAAGTTCGGCGTCAGGCCGCCGGTGCTCGCCGACCGCGCGCCGGCGTAGACGAGCCAGCGCGCGCCGCTGCCGACGGCGAGGGCGTTGGCGCCGGCGTTGTTGGTGAACGTGCCGGGCATGCTGGCGGTGACGCCCGCGTTGCCGCTGACGGCCGCGTTGAGGGTAACGTTGCCGGTGCCGCTGCTGCCGGCTTTCATCACCACCGAACCCGCGCCGGTGATGCCGGCGTTGACCACGATGTTGGCGTAGGCGTCGAGGGTCAGCGTGGTGTTGGGGTTGGACCAGCTGATCGGCGCGGCGACGGTGATGGTGCCGCTACCGCTGGCGACCGTGCCCTGGCCGCTCGTGCCGCTGGCCGTGGTCTGCTCGGTCACGCTGGTGGTGGCCAGCGACGACGAGATGGTCGAGGCGGCATTGCTGTCGATGGTCAGGTCGAACGGATCGACGATCCACGTGCCTGCCTTACCCCGCGCCGCGCCGGCGTCGACCCGGGCCTTGCCGATGGTGGCGAAGGCCGCCGAGGTTTCGATGGTGCCGCCGTTGCCGCCGTTGGGGGCGGTGGCGTCGAGCGTGCCTTCCACGTTCACGTGCCCGGCCGTCATGCCGCCCAGCAACACGATCTGGCCGTCGCGGTTCTCCACGGTCTGCGCCCGCACCACGCCGGTGTTGTTCACGGCGCTGGCCAGCAGCGAGTCGCGGGCGCCGGCGGTCATGATCACCCGCCCACCGTCCGCCTGCACCAGCTGGCGGTTCTCCACCAGGTTGTCGAGCGTGCTGCGGTCGACCTGCACATTGACCAGTTGGTTGCCGTCGAAGCTCAGCGTGACGCTGCTGCCACCGCCCATGGCGACGGTGCCGAGCCGTGCCGTCACGGTGCCCTGGTTGGAGACCTGGTTACCGAGCAGGGCGACGTAGCCGCCGTCGGCAGCGTGGATCTGGCCCTTGTTGACGATGCGGCCCTTGCCCGGGCCGCTGAAGGTCCGCGTGCCCGAGGCGAGGCTGGCGTCCGGGGTGTCGAGCGTGGAGGCCACGAGACCGCCCACGTTGACCTGGGCGTGTTCGCCGAAGATCACGCCGTTGGGGTTGACCAGCCAGACCTGGCCGTTGGCGTTGAGGTGGCCCTGGATATCCGACGCCTCGTTGCCAAGGATGCGGTTCACGGCGATGGCGCTGCGACCGGGCTGGACGAAGTTGACCGTCTCGTTGGGGCCGATGTCGAACGTCGACCAGTTCAGCGAAAGGTGCTGGCTGTCCTGATGGATGGTGGTGACCGGTCCGTTGACCTGGATGTTGCCGCTACCGCCGACCACCTGCCCGCCCGTCTGCCCTGCCCGCGCAGCCCCCGGAGCGCCCAGCGCCAGCCCGATCGCGGCAGCGACCGCGGCGGCGCGTGGCGCGCGCGCGCCGCCCGAGACGAGAGCGGCGGGGCGGCGTCCCATGGCCAGTTCGCTCGCGGCAACCCACTGGGACGTGGCGGCATTCCAGCACAGACGGTAGATCCGGTTCATTCGTCGACCTCTTCGATGGGGCGCAGGCACGGGAGCGCCCCAGCCGGTCGGCCGGGCGAAGAGCGATGGAACCCCCCGTCACGCTTGAAAGCGCACACCCGGGGGTGTGCGCTGATTCGGCATTTTAACTCTTAAACGTGATCGGCGTCACAAAACGAATCTTTAGGCGTGAAGGATATGTGGACGAGCTGGCGGGTACGGATGGAAGGCACCAACTACCGTCGTCCCGGCGCAGGCCGGGCCCACCGCGATGCGGTCGGTTGTCGCGAGAGCGCTACATCAGAAGCATGCTCGCGAAGACCGACCACTGGCGCCGTGGGCCCCGGCCAGCCGGGCGGGCCCGCGGCGCTAGCCCAGGGCCTCGCGGACCTTGCGCAACAACGCCCGCGACTGGATCGGCTTGTCCAGCACGTAGAGGCGTTCGAGCTGGGGAAGCTCGTCGAGGTTCGGCGGCGACTCCGGGCGGGCGAGCAGCAGCACCGCACCGGCGTAGCCGTGGTCGAGCAGCGCCGCGAGCGTGCGCACGCCGGTGAAGAGGTTCATGTCGGCGTCCATGACGACGAGGTCGGGGACGCCATGGGCCTCGATCCACTGGAGCGCGGCCGTGCCGCTCTGGCTCGCCCCCGCCTGGTAGCCGTAGGCATCGAGGGTGTCGACGAGCAGCGAGAGCTGCATCGCCTCCTCGACCACCACCAGCACCCGTTCGGCCTCGCCCTGCAGCGTCGACTCCATCGCCGGCAGGCCGTCAGCGTCGTCGTGTTCCAGCGCCAGCGGCAGGTAGAGGTGGAACTGGGTGCCCTCCCCTTCCCGGCTGCGTACGCGCATCAGGCCACCGTGGCTGGCGACAATGCGCTTGCACGACAGCAGGCCGAGTCCCGTGCCCCCTTCCTTGGTGGTGAAGAACGGTTCGAACAGCCGCTGCAGCACCGCGGACGGCATCCCGGCGCCCGAATCGATCACCGACAGACGCAGGTAGCGGCCGGCCTGCACGGCCTCGCTGTCGGCGAAGAAATCGTCGGCCAGGTTGACCTGCGCGGTCTCGATGCGCAGCGTGCCGCCGTCGGGCATCGCCTGGATCGCATTGAGGCAAAGGTTGAGCAGGCATTGCTGCAGCTCGGTGTGGTTGCCCTCGAACGACACGTCGGGATCGAACACGTCGACCTCCATGCGGACGTTGCGCGGCACGCTGCCCTGCATCAGCAGCTTCAGCGCGTCGAGCAGGGCGCCCAGTCGCACCTGCTCGGCACGGCGCGCGCCGCGCGCGAACGACAGCATCGACGAGACCATCTCCAGGCCACGCCGGCCACAGTCGCGCACCAGCGCGCCGAGCCGGGCCAGTCGCGGGTCGCCGGCATAGTCTTCGAGCGTGTCGCCTGCCAGCAGCAGCGGCTGCAGCAGGTTGCGCAGGTCGTGGCTGAGCCCGCCGGCCAGCAGGGCGAGGCTTTCGAAGCGCTGCGCGCGGATGAGCTCCTGCTCCGCGCGGGCACGGGCGCGCTGCTCCTCGGCCTCGCGCAGCGCGCGGCGGACCGCGGACGCCAGGCGCGCGGGATTCTGCTTGAGGATGTAATCGGTCGCGCCATTGCGCAGCGCTTCGATCGCCGCCTCTTCGCCCAGGGTGGCGGAGACGAAGATGAAAGGGGTGTCCGGCCCGCGAAGCCGAAGGATCTCCAGCGCGCGTTCGCCGCCGAAGCCCGGCACGCTCAGGTCGGAGAGCACGATATCGGGGCGAAACGTATCCAGTGCGTCGACGTAGGCCTTTTCGTCGTCGACCAGGTGCACTTCGTAGTCGAGGCCGTCGTGGTCCAGTTCCGTCAACAGCAGTTCCGCGTCGAGGGGACTGTCCTCGACCTGGAGGATCCTGATTTTTTGCGCTTGGCCGTTCATGCCGATGTCCGCCGTTCCCTGCCCGTCACTCGCCATCCGGACGCTGGTTGAGCACGGCCCAGAAATGGCCGAGCGTCTGCACCGCCTTGAAGAACTGATCCACGTCGACGGGCTTGAGCACGTATGCGTTGACCCCGAGGTTCCAGCTGCGGGCGAGGTCGCTCTCTTCGCGCGAGGAGGAGAGGATGACCACGGGCAGCCGTTTCCATTTTTCCTCGCTACGCAGCTCCTGGAGCACCTCCAGGCCGTCCATGCGCGGCATCTTGATGTCGAGCAGGATCACCGCCGGCTCGTCTTCGGCGCGGCCGGCGAAGCGCCCGCGCCGATGCAGCCAGTCGAGGCATTCCACGCCGTCCTCGACGTGCACGACGGGGTTGGCCAGTTTCGCTTCGCGCAGGGCGTCGATCGCCATTTCGGCATCGGCCAGCGAGTCTTCGACGAGGAGGATGGTGCGAAGGTCGCGCTTGTTCATGCATCACCTGTTCGGGCGGCCGGAAGGTCGGACGCCGGCAGAGAAAAGTGGAAGATGGCGCCTTGGTCGATCTCGCCCTCGGCCCAGGTACGGCCGCCGTGGCGGGCGATGATCCGGCGCACGTTGGCAAGGCCGATGCCGTTGCCAGGAAACTCGGAAGCGCGATGCAGGCGCTGGAACACGCCGAACAGCTTGCTCGCGTACTGCATGTCGAAGCCGGCGCCGTTGTCGCGCACGTAGAACTCGTAATCGCCCACCGCGGTCCGGTCCACGCCGACCTCGATCGATGCGCGTTCGCGGCGCGCGGTGTATTTCACCGCGTTGCCGATGAGGTTCTGCCACACCGTGCGCAGCATGTTTTCGTCGCCCACCACGATGGGCAGGGGCGCGATGCGCCAGTCGACGTGCCGCTGGCCGACGTCCGGCTCGGCCAGCGAGCGCGCTTCCTCGACCAGCGACTGCATGTCCACCGGTTGCAGGCGCAGGGCGCCGCGGCCCAGGCGAGAGAACACCAGCAGGTCATCGATGAGTTGGGCCATGCGGCGCGACGAACTGCCGATGACGTCGACGTAGTGGCGCACGCGATCGTCGGCGCGATCGCCCAGGTGGCTCTCCAGCTTGGTGGCGAAGCCGGAGATATGCCGCAGCGGGGCGCGCAGGTCGTGCGACACCGAATAGCTGAACGCCTCCAGCTCGCGATTCACGTCGGACACCTGCTCCACCTTGCCCTCGAGCTGGCGGTTGAGTTCGGTGACCTTCTGCTCCACGAGCGCACGCGCCGTGATGTCGCTCACGGTAAGCAGGAGTGCCGGCGAAACGCTGTCGGGCTGCTGGATGCGGCGTGCGTTGATCACCACGAAGCGATCGACGCCGTCAACGGTGCGCTGGGTGAGCTCGTAATCCCACAGCTCGCGATCGCGCGCCACCACGTCGGTCAGGCGCTGGAGCAACGCGGTGTCCGACCACGCGCCGTGACCGATCTCGTCCAGGCGCCGGTTGCCGCCGTCGTCGGGATCGAAGCCGTAGAGCTCGGCGAACGCGGTGTTGACCAGAAGCGTGCGAAGGTCGCCGTCGAGCAGCGCGATCGGCTCTCGCACCGCCTGCACGATCAGCTGCGAGCGCACCACCGCCTCGGCCACCCGCGATTCTGCCGCCAGACGGATGGCGATCTGCCGTTCGGAGACCATCACCACGATACCGAGCAGGGCGATCTGCGCGAGCGCCGCGACAAGCAGCACCAGCCGGTTGTTGGACGCAAGCGACTGCGCCTGCTCACGACGCAGGTTGAGCAGCTGCGACTCCTCGTCGAGCAGCTCTTTCACCTTCGCGCGCATCGGGAACATGCGCTGGGCGTCCTGCATGGACGCCAGCGCGCCCTGGCGATCGCCCGCCTTGAGCCGCTCGATCGCCTGCCCGGCAAGCGCCATACGACCGCTCGCGATGGCATCGATGGCGGCCAGCCGGGTCAGCTGATCGGCATTGTCGTGCAGCATCACTCGCAGCGAGGCCAGGATGCCCGGCACCGTCTCGCGCGGGTAACGCACGCGTTCGTCGATCTCGGGGGTGTCTTCCGCGCCTGATACGAGGGCATACGTGGCAGCCTCGCCGCTGCGAAGGATCGCGTCCAGGCGATAGACGCTCGCCTTGACGTCGGCGGTGTGCGTGACCCAGTCGCGCGAATTCAGCGCGTCCTCGACGCTGGACCGGGTGACCACGTAAGGCAGCGCGACGATGACGAGAACGGCGGCTAGCAGGCCCACGAGGCGCCAGCGCAATCCGATGCGTTCGATCATGCTTTCGTCATCCCCACAACGTCTCCGTCTCCGTCCCAACCAGGACGGATAGTGTAGACGCGCGGCGGTTTACGTCCGTGAAAACCGCGTGACGGATCGTCTGTTTTCCCTAGGGCTGGCGACTCATCGAATACGGCATCGCGTCCGCTCCCGTGGCCCAATCCCGGGCCGGCGTCGCCTGCATCGAGAAATGCAGTTCGCCCCCGGCGACGATTTCTTCGTGGCGAAGGAAGACCCGATCCAGCGGCTTGCCGTCGAGGGTGACCTTGCCCACGTACGGATGCTTCGCGTCCAGGTGATCGGCGGAGACGGTGAAACGCTTGCCGTTGGCGAGATTGAGCGTGGCCTTCTCGACGAAGGGGCGGCCGATGACGTACTGGTTGCTGCCCGGCGCCACCGGGTAGAAGCCCAGAGCGGTAAAGATGTACCACGCCGACATCTGGCCGAGGTCGTCGTTGCCGACGAGCCCCGTCGGCGTCGGGGCGTATTGGCTCTTCATGATCCCGGTCAGGCGCTCCTGGGTCTTCCAGGGCTGCCCGGCGTAGTCGTAGAGGTACGCCACGTGATGGCTCGGCTCGTTGCCGTGGGCATACCAGCCGATCAACCCGGTGATGTCTTCCACGTGGGCGAAGGACTTCGGGTCGACCTTCGCATCGAACACCTCGTCGAGCTTTTTCACGAACGCATCGGGGCCGCCGAGCGCATCGATCAGGCCGGCGACGTCCTGCGGCACGTACCACGAGTACTGCCAGGCGTTGCCTTCGGTGTAGTCGCTGCCGTAGGCGGCCGACGAGGGATCGAACGGCTCGCGGTAAGACCCATCGCTCTTGCGCGCCCGCAGGAAGCCGGTCTTCGTATCGAAGCTGTTTTTCCAGTTGCCCGCGCGTTTCATGAAGGTGGCGGCCACGTCGTCCTTGCCCATGGCCTTGGCCATCTGCGCGAGCGACCAGTCGTCGAAGGCGTATTCCACGGTCTTGGACGCCGCTTCGGGCTGGCGGTCGATCGGCACGTAGCCGAGCTTCATGTAGTCGCCGAGGCCACCGTAGGGCCCATACGTGGCGCTGGCGACCATGGCCTGGAGCGCCTTGCCGGCGTCGTAGCCACGGATGCCCTTCATATAGGCATCGGCGATCACCGGCACCGCGTGGTAGCCGATCATGCACCAGGTCTCCATGCCCTGGTACGCCCACACCGGCAGGATGCCGAACGGGCTGGCCTCGCGCGCGGCGATCAGCGAACTGACGAAGTCGTTGCTCTTGTCCGGCTCGAGCAGGGTCATCAGGGGTTGCTGGGCACGATAGACGTCCCACAACGACCAGGTCGAGTAGAAGTCGAACCCTTTCGCCTGGTGCACCTGGTTGTCGGGCCCGCGGTAGCGGCCGTCGACGTCCATCGACAGGGTGGGCGACAGCATGGCGTGGTAAAGCGCCGTGTAGAACGTCTTCCGGTCCGGCGCGGGCGCCTGGAGGTCGACGACGGAGAGGGTCTTCTCCCAGGCCTGGCGGGCCTCGGCCCGGCGGGCGTCGAAGTCGAAACCGGCACCGTCGGCGTCGAGGTTGGCGATCGCGTTGTCCTCGCTGACCGACGAGATGGCGACCTTCACCACCAGAGGCCGATCGAGGTTGCCGAAATCGAACACACCTTCCAGGGCACGGCCGCTCATGCCGTCGGTGTCGTCGGCGCGGTTGCCCGGACCGGAGAAGCCCTTGTAGGCCACGTCTTTTTCGCGATTCTTGAGCAGCCGCGACACCATCGGCTGGCTGAAGCGCATGGCGAAATACAGCTGGCGACCCGGTGCCCAACCCCGGGTGGTGCGACCGCCGGTCACCGTGCCGTCCGTTCGTACGCGCAGCGACGACCAGAGCACCTTGCCGTCGTAGTCGTAGATGCTCGGGCGCAGGTCGAGCAGCAGATGGGCCGGCTTGCCCTTGGGGAAGGTATAGCGATGCCAGCCGACGCGGCGGCCGGCGGTCAACTCGGCGCGGACGTCGTAGTCGGCCAGGGTGACGGCGTAGTACCCTGCCTGCGCTTTTTCGCTCGCGTGGTCGAAACGCGAACGGTAACCGCTGCCGGGCTGATCGGGAGAACCGGGGTCCAGTCTCACGTCGCCGGCAATGGGCATGACCAGCACGTCGCCCAGGTCGGAATGGCCGCTGCCGGAGAAATGCGTATGGGAGAACCCGAGGATGCTCTTGTCGCCGTACTGGTAGCCCGCGGCCCATTTGTAGGCGTGCTTGACGTCCGGCATGGCCGTGTCCGGCGAGAGCTGGATCATGCCGAACGGCACCGTCGCGCCGGGAAAGGTGTGCCCGTCGCCGCCGGTGCCGATCATCGGATCGACCGACTCGAAGGCCGCGGTGCCCTTGTCCGGCGACGCGGCCAGGGCAAGGGCCGGCAGGGCGAGGGTCAGGGCGGCGGCGAGCAGGCCGCGGCGCGCGCGGGACGAATTGGGCATGGTGGGCTCCCCCGGATGGGACGCGGCGCGGACGGCCGCCGTCGTTTGGATCGTGACAAACACCCGGAAACTAGCAAAGATGCGCGCCTGGCGCATGTTGCACTGCGTGATGTATCCAGCCCGCCGCCGCGCGATCATCACGCGGTTTAGATCGTTTGAAGGAAAGTAACGATGCCCCGGACCACCCCACAGCACCGCAAGGTGACGCTCGCCGATATCGCCCAGGGTTGCGATGTGTCGCGAGCCACCGTCTCGCTGGTGCTGCGCGGCAGCCCGCTGGTGAATTCCGCCACCCGGGCCCGCGTGGAAGCCGAGTTGAAGCGCCAGGGCTACGTCTATAACCGGGCCGCCGCCAACCTTCGCCGCCGCACGTCCTCAAGCATCGGCCGGGTGGTCAAC
>CAJYHU010000164.1 GCA_913774655.1 uncultured Luteibacter sp.
GGTAATAGGTGGAATCGAGCAGGTTGGTCGCGCTGACCGTCACGCCGGCCCACTCGGTGAACTGGTACGACGCGCTCACGTCGAGCTCTTTGTAGGCGTCCGAGAACACGTTGGAGTTCAGGCGGCCCACCTGGGTGAAGTACGGCGAGCGGCGGCTGTAGTTGATGCGCGCCGACCACGGGCCATGCTCGTAGTACGGGATGATGTTGATCGTGTTCTTCGACAGGTACGGCAGGTTGAGCTTGCCACCGTCGTCCTGCGTCTGCGTCGTGGCCTTGCTGTAGGTGTAGTTGGTCTGGATACCGAAGCCGTAGCCGAGATCCTGCTGGTAGATCAGCGACAGGCCCGACACCTTGGCGTTGGACGCGTTGACCGGGCCGGTCACCGAGTACACGTTGGTCTGGCCGGTGGTCGGATCGGTGAGCGAGCGGTCCGAGGTCGTGCTGACGATGTAGCTGTCGATCTTGCGCACGAACACTTCGGCCGAGAGCAGGCTGGCCGGGGCGAAATACCATTCGGCCGACAGGTCGAAGTTGGTCGACTGGTAGGGCTTCAGGTTCGGGTTGCCCGCGCTGGCGGTGAAATTACCCGTGCTGGCACCATTGAGCGAGACCGAACCGGCCAGGTCGCTGTAACGCGGACGGGCGATCACCTTGGCCACCGAGAAGCGGGCGACCTTGTCCTCGTCGATGTCGTAGGCGATGTTGAACGCCGGCAGCGGCTTGTAATAGTGCGTGCTGGTGCTGGTGCGGCGGTAGGTCGAATCGCTGGCGGTGTTGAGGTAGTAGGTGGACGTGTCACGCGTGTCCACGTACCGAACGCCGACGTTGCCGCGCCACGGGCCCGACTCGTAATCCATCTGCAGGTAGGCGGCCTTGGTCACCTCGGCCACGCCGAACATCGACGGATAGTTGAGGTTATACGGGCCCTGCGGCTGGTTCTTGAGGTAGTCGACCACGGCGCCCTGGCTGGCGGTCGGCCAGTCGGTGAGGTCGCCGCTCGCATGCAGGCCGTCGAACAGGCTGCCCGGCGTCATGCCCGGGTTGAACTGGTCGAGCGTGATCGCATCGGTCGTGTTGATGCGGTTGCCGCGCGAATCGGTGCCGTTGAAGTGGTTGGTGTACTTCACGCCCATGCGGATCTGGTTGATCGGGCCCCACTCGAGGTCGCGCGACGCGTCGAACTGTGCGTAGCGCTCGCGATCCTTCGTGGTTTCGTAATAGATGCCGCCGGCCTGGTACTTGCCGTTGAGGGTCGGATCGCCCGGGGGCGAACCGGCAGGCGAGGCGGGCAGGCCCCAGTTGCCGGCCGAACCGTCCTGGTAGTCCACGTTGGTGTTGCGGCCGTCGTAACCGAAGTTGTAGCCGCCGTTCTGCAGCAGGTACTTCATCAGGTATTCGGGGCTCTTGCCGCCGCGAGCCGACGTGTAACCGACCTGGCTGCTGAAGGTCCAGGCGTCGCCGTTGAAGTCGTGGCGCAGGTTGATGCTCTTGGTGGAGACGGTGGTCTCGCGGTAGTTCGCGTCGAGCTCGGCGTACGGCTGGCCGTTGCCGGTGGTGGACGACACCGTGCCGGAGGTGATGTAGCCGTTGCTATTGTTGATGTTGGTGAGTTTGTTCAGGTCTCCGCAGCCGGGGCAGACGTAGCGCGACTCGCTGAAGTTGTTGTAGTTGCCCTTGACGTAAAGGCCCGTCAGGTTGAACTCGTTGTAGTCATCCGGGCGCCACTGCAGCGCCGACTGGATGCCGTTGCGCTCGCGCTCCTGCTGGAAGTAGGCGCTGTTGATGCCCACCGGGATCTTCGAGTTGGCGTAGTTCGGATCGCCCGTGACGGTCGGGTTGCTGGTGATGCCCGAACCCTTGGTGTAACCGAAGAACTCGATACCCGCGCGCGACAGGTCGGCCTTGTCGTGCGTGACGCTGGTCAGGAAACCGAAGGTGCTGTCGCTGTTCTTCCAACTCCACAGGGCCGACGCACGCGGGTTGCCCTGCTCGGAACGGTCGTTGTAGTTGTAGCCGAGCGAACCGCGCAGCGTGTTGGCCGGCAGGTCGAGCGGCTTGCGGGTATGGATGATCACCGTGCCGCCGATGCTGCCCTCGTCGATACGGGCTTCGGGCGACTTGTAGACTTCCATGAGGCCGATGATCTCGGGCGACAGCAGCGAGTAGTTGAACGTACGGCCGCTGGTGTCCGTGGGGTTGCCGCCCCAGTCGCCCGACGCGATGGTCTGGCCGTTGAGCAGCACGCGGTTGAGCGCAGCATCGGTGCCGTTGACGCTGATCTTCTCGCCTTCGCCGAACTGGCGGTCCACGGTGATGCCCGGGAGGTGCGAGAGCGACTCGGCGGCGTTCGTGTCGGGGAACTTGCCGATGTCGGTGGCGCTGATGGCGTCGACGACCGCATTGGCGTTGCGCTTGACGTCGATGGCCTTCTCCAGGCTGCCGCGGTAACCGGTGACGGTCACTTCCTGCAGCTGCTGCGCCTGCTTTTCCGCCGCTTTCTGCTGGGCGGTCTTGGGCGTGGCGTCCTGCGCGGGCGCAGGTGCCGCGTCCTGCGCGTAGGCGGCGCCGGCGAGCGCGCAAAGAATGCTCGCGCACAGCAAGGTCTTGCCGTTGATCATGGTGTCTCCCCCGAAAACGGTGTCGTGTGATTCGGGCCCTGACGGGCGCGCGAGTGCTTGGTTTTAGGTCTTGGTCTTGTGCGTTGGAACGTCGCGGCACGAACGGCGCCGCGCGATGCCTTGCGGAAAACGGGATCGCGGGAGGCTATCGCCCGGCCCCTCAGCCGGTCACGCGATGCCCCTGATGCCCGTTTCCTGCGAGTCCGTTCACTGGCGAACATAGTATTCAGATACGCGACGCAAGGAATCAAGTTGCGACGCAGCGGAATTTTTATGAAAGGGTGCGGTGAATTTCACAAAACCGTTACCGTGGGCCGGTTACGCCGTCGATGAATGGGTACTGGACAAGTTCACATATAAACGTAGTATTTATTTCTGCTCATATGGTTCGGGAGCCACAATGTCCCTGGGAAAACCGCTCTCGCCCCTCGCCTTCGGTGGCGCACCGGTGGGTAACCTCTTTGCGGAGGTGTCCGACGAGGAGGCGACGCGAGCCTTGCGGCATGCGTGGGAAGGCGGCATCCGGCACTTCGATACGGCCCCGTACTACGGTTTCGGGCTGAGCGAGACGCGCATCGGCCAGGCGCTGGCCGGGGTGCCGCGTGACAGCTACACCCTGTCGACCAAGCTCGGCCGGGTGGTCGAAGACGACGACGGACGCGACGGCATGGCCGACGGCTTTGCCGTGAGCGGACGGCGCGCCCGCTTCGATTACAGCCGCGACGGCCTCCGTCGTAGCCTCGACGCGAGCCTGCGTCGTCTCGGCACCGACTACATCGACATCCTGTTCCTGCACGATATCGGCGCCCTCACCCATGGCGCCGACCATCCGCGTGTGTTGGCCCAGGCGCTGGACGAAGCCCTGCCCGAAATGGCGCGCATGCGCGATGAAGGCGTGGTCGGCGCAATCGGCCTGGGCGTGAACGAACAGGCCGTGTGTCTCGACGTCATGCCGCGGTTTCCCCTCGACGCGATCATGCTCGCGGGCCGCTACACCCTGTTCGAGCAGCACGCCAGCCGCGAGGTCATGGCCCGCGCCGGTGCGGACGACGTGGCTGTACTGGTGGCGGGACCCTACAACGCCGGACTGCTCGGTGGTGCCGCCGGTCCCGGCGATACCTACGATTACGCGCCCGCGACGGCGGAAGTCCGTACCCGCGCGCAGCGTTTTTATGATGTCCTTCGCGACACCGGTGTCGAGGTGGGGGCGGCCGCGCTTCAGTTTCCGCTCGCCCATCCCGCGGTCGTGAGCGTAGTCTGCGGTTTGCGCTCGGTCGACGAA
>CAJYHU010000165.1 GCA_913774655.1 uncultured Luteibacter sp.
CCTCGCCGTACTCGCGGGCTTTGCGCTACCGCCGCTGGTGCGACTGGCGGAAGTACCGCCCGTGGCCGTCTTTCGGGAATCCATGCAACGCCGCGTGCGCCGCTTCGACGCCCTGTACCTCGTGCCGCTGGTGACCGCCGTCGCGTTGATCTGGATGCAGAGCGCGTCGCTGCGGCTGGCTGGCATCCTCGCCGTCAGCCTCGCCGGCGTCGCGGCGGTCGCCGCCGGGCTTGCGGCGATGCTGCTGGTGGTCGCGCGGCGCGTCGCCCCCGGGGCACATCCCGCCCTTCGGCTGGGCCTGGCCGCGCTGGCCCGGCGTCGGGGTCTGTCGCTGGTGCAGGCCACGGCGCTTTCGCTGGGGCTGTGCGCGCTCCTGCTGCTCGCCGTCATCGCACCGTCGCTGCTCGACGGCTGGCGACGCGAGCTGCCGGCGGATACCCCGAACTGGTTCGCTCTCAACCTACAGGACGAGCAGCGCGAGGGATTTTCGGCCGCGATCGCGGGCATGGGTGCCAGCCAGGTCAACATGATGCCGCTCGCGGTCGGCAAGCTCACGACCATCAACGGCCAGGCGGTCGACCGGCTGGCGTTCCTCAGCGACGACGAAAAAGACTCGGCCGACCGCCAGCTGCGGCTGTCGTGGAGCGACACTTTGCCCGCCTCCAATACCGTCGTCGAAGGCCGCTGGCCGGGCGCGTCGCCGGCGCAGGCCGAGGTGTCCGTCGATACCTCCTGGCGCGACCGCTTCCACCTGAAGCTGGGCGATACGCTGGGCTTCGAAGTGGGCGAAGGCACGCTCCAGGCCCGGGTCACAAGCATTCGCCAGGTGGATTGGGCGTCGTTCCGGGTGAATTTTTTCCTCATGATCGATCCGGCCCACGCGCGCGAGTTGCCGCACACGTGGCTCACCAGCTTCTACCTTCCGCGTGGCCATGCCGACGCGCTGTCGAAGGTCTCTCGCGACTACGGCAATCTCAGCCTCATCGACGTGGACGCCCTGCTCGACCGCGTGCGTGACATCGTCGACCGGGTCGGGACGGCGGTGCGTTGGGTATTGGGTTTCAGCCTCATCGCGGGCGCGCTCGTACTGGCCGCCGCGCTCGCGGCGAGCGCCCAGGAACGCCGCAAGGAGGCGGCCCTGTTGCGCACCCTCGGCGCGACGCGCGCGCAACTGCGCGCGGCCGCCGCGTGCGAGTTCGCGCTGCTGGGCGGCGTGGCCGGCCTCACCGCGGCCCTGGGGGCCCTCGGTGCGGGGATCTGGCTCGGGCAGGCCGTGTTCCGTATCGAGCGGTTCGTGCCGCCGGCCTGGCCCCTGCTGGGTTCGGCGGCGCTGGCGGCGTTCGTGGTGATGCTGATCGGCCTGCTCGGCACGCGGCGCGTGCTGCGTACCTCGCCGATGGCCTTGCTGCGCGAAGGTTAAGGGCCCTGGCGTCAGCCGGCCGGACCGGCACCGGGGACCGGCATGTCCAGGGCCATCACGATGGCCTCCTCACGCCCCGACCGTGCGGGGTAGTAGCCGGGGCGGCGGCCGATCTCGGCGAAGCCGAGCGAGGCATATAAGGCCTGCGCGGCGGGATTGGACGGTCGCACCTCGAGAAAGACGCGCTCGGCGCCATACCAGCGGGCGAGGTCGAGCAGGCGACGCATCATCCGGCGGCCGTAGCCCAGGCCGCGATGGGCGTCGTCGATGCATACGTTGAGCACGTGGGCTTCGCCCGCGGCGACCGACAGGATGCCGTAACCCGCGACCGCCCCCTCGTGCACGAGGACCCAGCAGTTGTGGCCGGCCTGGAGGCAATCGCGGAAAATACCGGCGCTCCAGGGAAACTCGTAGGAGGCGTGCTCGATCGCCACGACGGCGTCGAGGTCGTCGCGGCGCATGGCACGCACTTCGGTCGAGGGACGCGCGACGGCCACCATCGCCTTACGCCCTTGCCGATGCGCGACCCAACGCACGCAGGGCGTTCCAGAGACGGCGCTTGGCGGCCGCGGAGGTCAACACCTGCGAGGGCGCATCCACGAGCACGATCTGCGCCGCACTCTGGACGGCCGCCGGCAACTCATGGCCCAGGGCGCGTGCCTGCGCCTCGCCGAACGCGAGGTAGGCCGATGCGACCGGCACCTGGCCGAGACCGGCGTCGCCGACCTCCAGCCGCGCCGCGCGGCCCGTCGCCGGGCCGAACGCGCGCAATGCCCGGCCCACGAGGTCGAGTTCGCGCTCGCTGCATCCCGACGGGAGGATCACCACGCAGGGTACCCGTCCACCCGCCGCGTCGTTGGCCGGTGCGGACGGCGCGTCGATCGTCTGCGTGCCGGTGACGCGCAGGCGCCAAGGCGTGACGCCCATGGCGCGGAGCAGTCGTTCGCGGCGCGGCAGGACGAGACTCACCGGCTACTCCACCGGGCGCGCGGCCGAGCGGCGGGCGCGCCGCCGGTGGGTCGCCCGGCCCCAGACGGTCATCACCGGGCCAGAAATCGTGTAGATGACGGCCACGGCGAAAAGCACGCGGGCCGTGTCGATCACCAGCAACACCACGATGAGCACGGCGGCGATGAGCCAGATGAACGGCACGCGGTCGCCCTTGGGCCATGCCTTGAAGCTGAAGTAGCGCACGTTGCTGACCATCAGCAACCCGACGAGCACCGCGATCGGCATGGTGAAGAAGGCCACCGACGAACCCGGCACGTCGAACTTTTCCATCGTCCAGACGAATGACATGCACAGGCCCGCCGCCGCCGGGCTGGCGAGCCCCTGGAAATAGCGCTTGTCCGCGACGCCCACCTGGGTGTTGAAGCGGGCCAGGCGCAGGGCGGCGCACACGGCGTAGATGAAGGCGGCGGCCCAGCCGATCTTGCCCCAGACGCGGCCGTAGTCGGCCAGCGAGGAAAGCGACCAGGTGTACATCACCAGGGCCGGCGCGAGACCGAAGCTGACCAGGTCGGAGAGCGAGTCGTACTGCACGCCGAACTCGCTCTGGGTGTTGGTCAGGCGCGCGACCCGCCCGTCCATGCCGTCGAGGATGCCGGCCACGAACACCGCAAGCGCCGCGGTGGCGAAGTGGCCGCCGATCGCCGAGACGATGGCATAGAAACCGGCGAACATCGCGCCGGTCGTGAACAGGTTCGGAAGCAGGTAGATGCCGCGATGCCGCGGGCGCCTGGCTGGAATGGGTTCGCTCATGCGGGGAGTGTAGCCCAGGCGTCGCCAAGCGTCAGGCAGGCCCGGCCGGGCCGTGCGGCGGCGCTTGCGCCTTTCGTGGGGGCGGTGCTACTTGTACGCGCCACGCCCGCCGGAATGCCGCCATGCGCCGCTGCCTCGCTTTCGCCCTGCTCGCGCTCGCCTGCCCCCTCGCACTCGCCCAGGCGTACAAGTGGAAAGACGCCCAGGGCGTCACCCACTATGCCGATGCGCCGCCCCCGGGCAACACGAAATTCGAGCAGGTGAAGATCGCCACGGGCGCCGCGTCCAACGCCACGCCCGCACCACCGCCGGCCGCCACCGTGGCCCGGCCGGCGGCAGCGGCCGGCACGGCCGATACGCCGGCCAACCGCAAGGCGCTCTGCGAGCAGCTGCGCAAGAACGCCGACCTGCTGAAGAACGAGAAGGTGCTCAACATGGACGACGGCAAGGGCGGCACCAAGGCGGTGGACGACGCTACCCGCCAGAACGAAATCAAGAAGAACCAGGCGCAGGTCACCCTCTACTGCGCCACCTGAGGGCCCTGCGGCGCCCTATAATCGGCGTTTTACCCGCGGACCATCGCCGATGCGCCTGAGCCAGTTCCACCTCGCCACCGTCAAGGAAGTACCCGCCGACGCGGAAGTCGCCAGCCATCGGCTGATGCTTCGCGCGGGCATGATCCGCAAGCTCGCCTCGGGCCTCTACACCTGGACGCCGCTCGGCCTGCGCGTGCTGCGCAAGGTCGAAGCCACCGTGCGCGAGGAAATGCTCCGCGCCGGGGCCATCGAGATGCTGATGCCGTCGGTGCAGCCGCGCGAGCTGTGGGAAGAAACCGGCCGATGGGAGAAGTTCGGCGGCCAGTTGCTGAAGATCAAGGACCGCAAGGAGCAGGAGTTCTGCTACGGCCCGACCCACGAGGAAGTGATCACCGACTTCGCGCGCAACGAGCTAAAGAGCTACAAGCAGCTTCCGCTCAACTTCTTCCAGATCCAGACCAAGTTCCGCGACGAGATCCGCCCGCGTTTCGGCGTCATGCGTGCGCGCGAGTTTTTGATGAAGGACGCCTACTCCTTCCATCTCACCCCTGAGTCGCTGGCCGATACCTACAAGGTGATGTACGACGCCTACTCGCGCATCTTCACGCGCCTGGGCCTCGCATTCCGCGCGGTCGACGCCGACACCGGCGCCATCGGCGGCAGCGCCAGCCACGAGTTCCAGGTCATCGCCGACTCGGGCGAGGACGCCATTGCCTACTCCGACGCCTCGGCCTACGCCGCCAACATCGAAAAGGCCGAGGCGCTTGCACCGACCGACGCGCGACCGGCACCGTCCGCCGCGCTGGCGAAGGTCGACACGCCCACGCAGCGCAGCATCGACGAGGTCACGGCGTTCCTCGGCGTGCCGGCGGCGCGCACGGTGAAAACCATCCTGGTGCGCGGTCGCGAAGGCCTGGTGGCGCTGTGCGTGCGCGGCGACCACGAGGTCAACGAGGTGAAAGCCTCGCACCTGCCCGACCTGCCGGACGAATCCGAGCTGGCGAGCGAGGCCGAGATCCTGGCCGCCACCGGCACCCAGCCGGGCTTCATCGGCCCGGTCGGCCTGCCCGAAAGCATTCCCGTCATCGTCGACCGCAGCGCGGCCGTGCTGGCCGACTTTGTCTGCGGCGGCAACCAGGACGGCACGCACTACACCGGTGCCAACTGGGAGCGCGACGCACGTGTCACCCGCGTGGCCGACATCCGCAAGGTGGTCGAGGGCGACCCGTCCCCCGACGGCCAGGGGCACCTGCGTTTCGCCCGGGGCATCGAGGTGGGCCATGTGTTCCAGCTCGGCCAGAAATACGCCGAGGCCATGGGCGCGGGCGTACTCGACGAACAGGGCAAGATGCGCACGATGTACATGGGCTGCTACGGCATCGGCGTCAGCCGCATCGTGGCGGCCGCCATCGAGCAGCGCCACGACGACGCGGGCATGATCTGGACCGACGCGATGGCCCCCTGGCGGGTGGCGGTGTGCGTCATCAACCCGAAGAACGACCCCGCCGTGACCGAGGCTGCCGAATCGCTCTACCAGGAACTCGGCGCACGGGGCATCGACAGCGTGCTCGACGACCGTGGGCTACGCCCCGGCCCGATGTTCGCCGACATGGAGCTGATCGGCATTCCGCACCGCGTGGTGGTGAGCGGACGGGGGCTCGACGCGGGGACGTTCGAATACCGCGCGCGTACCGACAGCGAGGCCCGCAACGTGACGCGGGACGAACTGCTCGCTCTTTTGGGATAAATCGCAGACATCCGCCTATGGCGATTATCTCTGTAGGTAATTCCTGATATTCAAGCCACGAATGCCCGGTCATCGCGCCGGGCATTTTGCTTTTTTTGTTTCGATTGGTTAAAAACTCCCGAGTGGTCCCTTTAATGCGCCTTCGCGGAATACCGGGATCCATGCATTTACGATTTACCCCATCGGAGCACGTGTTAATGGCAGTCGATATCAAGAACCTCAACCACAATCAACTGAACGACCTGATCGCCAAGGCGCAGGCCCGTCAGAGCGAGCTCTCCAAGGAGCGCCTGGGCAAGGTCCGCGAAAAGATCCAGGCGATTCTCAAGGCCGAAGGCGTCACGATCGACGAGGTCTTTCCGTCCCGTGGCGGCGCGAAGTCCAAGCGCGCCGGCACCACCGTTGCCGCGAAATACCGCGATCCGTCCAACCCCGAGAACACCTGGTCGGGCCGGGGCAAGCGTCCACGCTGGTTCAACGACGCGCTCAAGGCCGGCAAGAAAGAAAAAGACCTGCTTATCTGACGCCATTCGTCATCCGGCTCATCCCGAAGACTCCGGCTTTTCGCCGGGGTCTTTTTTTTGGTTCGTCGCAGAAGTGCGGGATGTCGCATGGAGGCAGGCCTTGCGGCCGGCTCGGAGGCTGAAGCGGTGAGGCGGTGAGGCCAGAGCCTTCGGTGTCCACCCTCGCGGCTCGGACAGTCCTCCGCGTTCGACAGGGAAAGGCCGCTGACGCGGCCCATGTACCTGTTTGGCCTACGGCCGCTTCCTTGTGCGGAACTCGCCACGAGGGTGGACACCGAACACTCTCCCCATGACTGAGGCGGCGTGTTGTGAGAGCACGCACGGCGCAGGGGTCACCGCGGTGAGCCAGTGAGCTTCACGTCGCTCCGCCCAACAACGCCGGTCAACTCGTCGCGACGTCGGATACCCGTTGTCGGGCTGCCGTTTCACAGCTCAAACATCGCTTGCGCAGATCGGCCAAAAAACGATCAGCGCTTTCCCAACACCCGACCTCAC
>CAJYHU010000166.1 GCA_913774655.1 uncultured Luteibacter sp.
GACGTCGTGCTGCTCGACCTGCGCATGCCCAACATGAGCGGCCTGGAAGTGCTCCAGGCGCTGGGCGGCCGCAACGAGCTGCCGCCGACCATCATCCTCACCACCTTCGACGACGACCAGCTGGTGCTCTCCGGGCTGAAGGCCGGTGCCCGCGGCTATCTGCTCAAGGACGTCTCGCTCGACCAGCTGGTGGAAGCGGTGCGCACCGTCGCAGCCGGCGGCTCGCTGGTCGCCCCGATGGTCACCCAACGTCTGCTCGCCGGGGTGGGGCGCATCCAGAACCAGTTCACCAGCCTCGAGCAGCCGGATCCCCTGACCGAGCGCGAGACGGAGATCCTCCGCCTGCTCTCCGGCGGCTACAGCAACAAGGAGATCGCCAACTCGCTGCGCGTGGCGGAGGGCACGGTGAAAAACCACGTGTCGAACATCCTTTCCAAGCTGGGCGTGCGCGACCGAACCCGGGCGGTGCTCAAGGCGCTGGAACTGGGCATCGTCTGACCCCGGGCTGACCGGCGGCGCCATCCGCCTATCTCCGGCCGAAAATCGGCTTGTGCCAGCTTGCAAAAAAGGGCAGGGGACCCAATGGCGTTCCCCGCCGGGAGCAAGTACCATCAAGCCTTTCGGCGCGGGCGAACCCCTGCCACGGGCCGATTCTTCAGGGGTGACCGCCGGTGGCCACAACCGCGCGGGGAGCCTGTTCAAAGACGTTCGGAGAACCGTGGAATGACGCGTCTGCTAGAATTCATTGTCGCCATCGTGATCGTCGCCGTGTTCGGCGTCATCGTTGGCGTCGCCATGCCCTCGACCGGACACGTCGAGCGTGAAATGCTCATCAGCAAGGATTTGCGCCAGGTCTACGACGTTTTCAGCAACTTCCGTCGTTTCCCTGATTACACCGTCCTTCGCTCGTTCGACCCCAAGGTCCAGTTCGAGATGTCGGGCAAGGCCTATGGCCCGGGCGCCAAGATCGCCTGGACCGCCGCCGACAAGAAGGTCGGTGACGGCTCCCTCGAAATCGCCTCCATCGATCCCTCGTTCGCCACCGTGACGGATGCCGGCAAGGGCACCATCGTGTGGAACCTCGAGAACGGCTGGCGCGGTCACGACAAGAAGTTCACCATCACCCTCGAGCGCACCGGCCGCAGCCAGAAGCTCGTGAAGGTAAACTGGGCCTACGACGTCACCTACGGCTGGAACCTGGTCGATCGCTTCTCGAACCTCTACATCCATGGGGATCCCGACGCGCTGATCCAGTTCAGCCTGTCGAACCTCCAGAACCTGATGGCTTCGATCCCGAACATCGACTACAGCAAGATGGTGCCGTCGATCGTCGAGCAGCCGGCCAAGCCGATCCTCTTCGTCTCCACCACGGCTCCGCGCACGCTCGACGACGTCGACACCGCGTCGGACAAGGCCATGGCCGAGATCCAGGCGGCTGCGAAGAAGCTTGGCGTGAACATCGTCAGCCCGCGCATCACGTTCACGACGAACTGGGGCGACCAGAACTACACCTTCGACGTCGCCGCCGAGATCGACAGCACCACGCTGAAGATCAACGGCCAGGATGTCGCGCTCACCGCCGCCCAGCGTCCTGCGCTCGACGCCGCCGCCCCGGCCGAGGCATCCACCGCCGCCGCGCCGGCCGCCGACGCCGCCGCCACCCCGGGCAGCAAGGACAAGCTCGGTCGCGTGATCGTCGATGGCAACGTCAAGGCCGTGCTGGCCTTCGGCGGCAAGGCCCTGATGACCGAGTGGAACGGCACCGGCGCTGGCCTGCCGCAGACCCGTCAGATGCTTGAAGCCTACTCGCAGACCCATGGCTACAAGTTCGACGACGTCACCTACCGTCCGTACGACATCCAGGTGAAGGCGCCGACGAACAACCACGGCACCGTCGAGGGTTACGACGAGCAGAAGTTCCAGATCTACCTGCCGCTGCAGGGCGACAACCTCCCGGACCAGACCCCGGAGCAGGAAGCCGGCATGAAGCAGCCTGGCCTGGACGCGGCGCCGGCCGGTTCGTCCTCGGCCCCGGCCCCGGCGGGCACTGCCCCGGCCCCGGCCAGCACGGCCGCCGCGCCGTAAGCTTCGGTTTGCCGATGTGATGAGAAGCCCCGCCGGCGACGGTGGGGCTTTTTCTTTATCGGGGTTGGGAGATGGGAAGTGGGGGCGGCGCAGCCGTCGTGCGCCTGGGGCAGCCGGCACCGCTGCGCTGGCCTCGAGGTCAGCGCAGGCTATCGGTCACCTCATGCGCGCGTCGGCCGCTTCGCCCCCACTTCCCATCTCCCATCTCCCGCACCGCCCACTCCGCCTGCTCCCGCCACTCCCCGTCCGCTACACTCCCTGCCAATGATCGAAGCCGACCGACTGACCCGCTGCTACGGCCCGCTGACCGCGGTCGATTCGCTGAGCCTTCGTGCCGAGCCCGGGCAAGTGCTGGGCCTGCTGGGGCCGAACGGTGCGGGTAAGTCGACGGCCATGCGGATGATCGCGGGGTTTCTCACCCCCACCTCGGGCACGGCCCGCGTCTGTGGGCACGACGTGCGCAGGGAACCCCTCGCGGCCAAGCGTGCGCTGGGCTACCTGCCCGAGGGCGCGCCGAGCTACGCCGAGATGACGGTGCGCGAGTTCCTCGTGTTCATGGCGCGGGTACGCGGCCTTGATCGCGACGTGGCCTACCGCCGTTTCGACGAGGTGGTGATGCGGCTGGAGCTCGACGAGGTGCTGGAGCAGAGCATCGGCACGCTGTCGAAGGGCCTGCGCCGCCGCGTTGGCCTGGCCCAGGCGATCCTCCACGATCCGCCCGTGCTCATGCTCGATGAACCGACCGACGGCCTCGATCCCAACCAGAAGCATTCCGTGCGCATGCTCATCGATGCCATGGCGCGCGAGCGCACCATCCTGATCTCTACGCACCTGCTCGAAGAGGTGCACGCGCTGTGCAATCGCGTGGCGATCATCGCCAACGGCCGGTTGCTCGCCGACGCGACACCGGCCGAGCTCGAAGCCCGCTCGCGCTACCACGGGGCCGTCTCGTTCAGCGCCGCCGGTAGCGCCATTTCGCGCGAGATGCTCGCGCGCATTCCGGGCGTGTCGATGGTCGAGGT
>CAJYHU010000167.1 GCA_913774655.1 uncultured Luteibacter sp.
CGCCATCGGCAAGGAACTGCGCGACGTGCAGCATCAGCTCAACGCGGAGATCGATGCACTGGGCCTGCGGCTGAAGTTCATCGGCATCGTGTTGGTGCCGGCGCTCGTCGCGCTCGGCGGCCTTATCTACGGTTGGCGACGCTCGCGTCGCGGCCGGCGCACGGTGTAGCGGTGACCGCCGACCTGCTGAAGTGGATCGTGCCCTGGGAGTTCTCCTGGGTGTTCCTCACATGCTTCGCCGTCGCGGCCTACCTCTACGCGATCGGGTCGCGTCGCCTGCGCGTGCCCCTGTGGCGGCGAGCGACCTTCTGGGCCGGCATGGCCATGGTCTATGTGTCGCTGCACACCTATTTCGACTACTACGCCGAGCATGAGTTCTTCATGCATCGCATCCAGCAGGTGCTGCTGCATCACCTCGCGCCCTTGCTGATCATCGCCGCCTACCCCGGCACCGCGCTGCGCGCGGGCCTTCCCCTGCGCTTTCGCATCGCGCTGCGCCGTGTGTGCCGCAGCCTTGCCGGACGCGTGGCCTCCCGCGTGCTGTTGCATCCGGCGCTGGTCACGGTGGCTTTCGTCGCCTTCATCGTCGTCTGGCTCATCCCCGACATGCAGACGCTGGCGATGCTCGACTGGCGCATCTATCGCGCCATGAACTGGTCGATGGTCGCGTCGGGCCTGGCCTACTGGTGGCTGGTGCTCGACCACCGTCCGAAGCCGCCGGGGCGCCTGTCGCCCGGCCTCCGCGTGCTGTCGCCCGCGATCACGATGACCCCGCAGATCCTCGCCGGTGCCATCGTCACGTTCTCGCGCACCGATCTTTACCCGATCTTCGAGATCTGCGGACGCGCGTTCACCTTGAACGTGCTGACCGGCCAGCTGATCGGCGGCGTCATCATGTGGGTGCCGGCCGCGATGATCGAGAGCGCGGGCGGCCTGCTCGCCCTTCGGCAGTGGTTGCGCCTGTCGCGACGGGGGCGCCTGCCCAAGCGGACACCCCCGCGCCGGATCGTCGTCGCGCCTCAGTAGGCCTTCGGCACCTTCAGCGCTTTCACCTCAACCTTGTCCTTCTTCGGCTTGCCGTCCAGCGGCGGCAGCTCGATCTCGGCCTGCGGGCACATCGTGTCCGGCAGCTGGTCGAGCAGGTGCCGGATGAGGTTGAGACGGCCGATCTTCTGGTCGTTGTAGTCGGCGATGAACCAGGGGGCGTGCTTGCTATGCGTGCGTTCGATCATCGTGTCGCGCAGCTCGCTCATCTGGCCGTATTTCTCGCGTCCCTTGAGATCGACGGGCGATAGCTTCCAGCGCTTGAGCGGATCGTCCGCGCGCTCGGCGAAGCGTTCTTCCTGGATGTCCTGGTCGACCGTCAGCCAGTACTTGAACAGCAGGATGCCGTCGTCGGTGAGGAGTTTCTCGAACGTGGGGCAGGCGTCCATGAAGGCGTCGTATTGGTCCGGTGTGCAAAAGCCCATGGCCGGTTCCACCACCGCCCGGTTGTACCAGCTGCGGTCGAAGAGCACGAGTTCGCCGGCCGCGGGCAGATGCGGCACGTAGCGCTGGAAATACCACTGGCTCTCTTCGGCCTGCGAGGGCTTGCCCAGCGCCACCACGCGCGCGGCGCGGGTGTCGAGCTTGTCCGTGATGGCCTTGATCGTGCCGCCCTTGCCGGCGGCGTCGCGGCCTTCGAAGATCACCACCATGCGCTTGCCGGTGGCGCGCAACCATCGGGTGAGACCCACGAGTTCGATCTGGAGGTCTTCCAGCGCGTGCTCGTACTTCTTCTTTTTCTTACCCATCGGACCACTCCTCGAAAGAGGCGGTCACTATGCCCCAGCTCGCGTCACGGCCGGGTGGTCTCCTCGCCGGGCAAGGAAGCGGCCGCGGCTCAGCCGCCCGCCGTCAGCGTCTGCAGTTCGTCGGCCTGGTGCTCGCGTGTCAGCGTATCCACCAGTTCGTCGAGGTCGCCCTGCATGACCTCGGCCAGCCGATAGAGGGTGAGGTTGACGCGGTGGTCGGTGATCCGGCCCTGCGGAAAGTTGTAGGTGCGGATGCGCTGGCTGCGGTCGCCCGAACCCACCTGGAGACGGCGCGATTCGGCCTGCGCGGCGCTCTGCTTGCTGCGCTCGGCGTCCAGCAGGCGCGCCTTCAGCAGGCTCATGGCGCGGGCGCGGTTCTTGTGCTGGCTGCGCTCGTCCTGGCATTCCACCACGGTGCCGGTTGGCAGGTGGGTGATGCGGATGGCGGAGTCGGTCTTGTTGACGTGCTGGCCGCCCGCGCCGGAGGCGCGGAAGGTGTCCACCTTGAGGTCGCCGTCACGGATCTCGATGTCGTCCACCTCGTCCTGCTCGGGGAGGATCGCCACGGTGGCGGCCGAGGTGTGGATGCGGCCCTGCGATTCGGTTTCCGGCACGCGCTGCACGCGATGCGTGCCCGACTCGAACTTCAGCCGGGAATACGCGCCGCGCCCTTCGATGCGTGCCACGATTTCCTTGTAGCCGCCGTGCTCGCCGTCGTTCGCGTTGAGGATTTCCACGTGCCAGCGCTGGCGTTCGGCGTACCGCGCGTACATGCGGAACAGATCGCCGGCGAAGATCGCGGCCTCGTCGCCACCGGTGCCCGCGCGCACTTCGAGGAACAGGTTGCCCTCGTCGCGCGGGTCTTTGGGCAGCAGCAGGATCTGCAACTCGCCGTCGAGCTCGGCGAGGCGCCGCTCGATGCGTTCGATGTCGTCGGCCGCCATCTCGCGCATGTCCGGATCGTCCAGCATGGCCCGGGTGTCCGCCAGTTCGCGCTCGGCGGCGTCGTGTTCCTTCAGCGAGGCGGCCACCGGCTCGAGCTGGGCGTACTCCCGCGACAACTCGCGGAAGCGGTTGCCGTCGGCGAGCACGTCGGGCTGGGCCAGCAGCAGGCCGACCTCCTCGTGGCGTTCGGCGAGGGCTTCGAGTTTGCGGCGGATCGACGGGGTCATGGGCTGCACGAGGGACGGCGGTAGCCGCACATCATGCGGAAACCTCGTCGTCCGGGTCCAGTCCGTAGAGTCGGCCGGCGGCATGCAGGAGTTCGAGGTCGCCCGACAGGGCGGCGTCGCGCAGGCGCGCGCTGGGTCCGTGCAGCAGCTTGTTGGTCAGGGTGTTCGCCAGAAACGCCAGGGCCTCGTCGGCGGTACGGCCCCGGGCCAGCATGGCCTGGGCCTTGGCGAGCACCTCGTCGCGCTGGGCTTCGGCGGCCGTACGCATGTCCACCGCCGGATTGCGCAGGGTGAGCGCGCGGCGCCAGGCCATGTAACGCTCGACCTGGAGATCGATGATGGCATCGGCCTCGCGGGCGGCCAGTTCGCGGGAGCGGCGGTTCTCATCGATCACCTGCTTGAGGTCGTCGATGCCGTAGAGGTAGACGTCGTCGAGCTGGGCCACGTCGGGCTCGATGTCGCGGGGCACCGCGATGTCCACCATGAACATCGGGCGGCGCCGACGCTCGGCGATCGCGCCGGCGACCATGCTTCGGGTGACCACGGGTTGTCGCGACGCGGTGGAGCTGATGACGATGTCGGCCTCGGCCAGGTGGCGGGGCAGGTCGGCCAGGGCGATGGCATAGCCGCCGTAGCGACCGGCCAGGTCGTGGGCGTTCTCCAGCGTGCGGTTGGCCACGAGCAGGCGGCGTACGCGCTTGTCCGCGAGATGGCGCGCGGCCAGTTCGATGGTCTCGCCCGCGCCGATCAGCAGCACGCAGGCGTCGCGCAGGTCGGCGAACACCTGTTCGGCCAGGCGCACGGCCGTGTAGGCCACCGAAACCGTGTTCGCACCGATGCGCGTGTCCGTGCGCACTCGCTTGGCCACGGCGAAGGTGTGTTGCAGCAGGCGCTCCATCGGGGCGCGCAGCACCTGCGCGTTGCGCGCCTGCTGGTAGGCATCCTTTACCTGGCCGAGGATCTGCGGCTCGCCCAGCACCATGGAGTCGAGCCCCGTGGCGACGCGGAACATGTGCCGCACGGCGTCCTGTTCGTCGTGCCGGTAGAGGAACTCGTCCAGGCGTTGCGGAGTCAACCGGTGCTGCCGGGAGAGCCATTGGCCCGGCACGCCTTCGGCACCCTCGGCCACGCTGCAGTACAGCTCGGTGCGATTGCAGGTGGAGAGGATCATCGCCTCTTCGATGCCGGGCTGGCGGGCGAGGTCGCCCAGCGCGTCGGGTGCCGCCGCGGCGTCGAACGCCACCTGTTCGCGCAGCGTGACCGGCGCGGTGAGGTGATTGAGCCCGAGGGCGATGAGTGGCATGACGGGCTTGGGTCGGTAGCGTCGGCTAAGCTAAGGGCGCATTGTGCGCACACGGGGCGACCGCATCTTCAGACGGCGCCTGTGGAAAAACGACGGAGACTAGTGTGCTGAGCGGTCGGTCCAAGTTCAAGCGAGTGCGGCATTTTGTGGCCCTGTGGGTGCTCGGCGCGGGCCTGGCCGGTTGCGCCGCCACGGCCACCCGGCCCGAAGCGCCCAAAACGCTGCGCACCGGCGCCCAGCCCCTGGATCGCCTCCAGGTGGCGATCGTGCCGCCCGAGCGTGACCTCGAGGCGCAGGTCATGGCCGGCGACTTCGCCATCGCCAACAATGATCTCAGCGCTGCCGCGACGGCCTACGGTCGGGCTGCCGAGCTCACCGACGACGCCACCGTGGCCGCCCGCGCCGCGGAACTCGCCCTCGCCGTGCACGACCAGGATCTCGCCGCCAAGGCGCTCGACCGGTGGGCGAGGCTCGGGGCGAAGCCGCTCGAACTCGCCGAGGGACGCGCCCGCATGGCCCTCGACCGGGGCGACACGCCCGAGGCGGAGCGCCAGCTCAACGCGATGATTGCCACCGGCGACCCCGACGCCTGGCGCGAGTTCGGCCGCACCCTGGCGATGGCCCGCGACGCCGCCCAGGCCGGCCAGTTGCTCGAACGCCTCGCCACACCGCAGCGCCTTCCCAACGACTCCGCGGCCTGGGTCGCGATGAGCGGACTGGGCGAGACGCTGGGCCGGCACGACTACGCCAGAACCCTCGGTGAAGCGGCCCTGGCACGCTTCCATGACGGCAACACCTACGCCTGGGCCGCCCAGCAGAAGCTCGGCGCAGGCGATCGCGCGGGCGCGAAAAAGCTGCTCGCCAAGGCCGTGGCGAGCGACCGGACGAATCCCCGCCTGCGCCTGGCCTACGCCACCCTGATCGCGCAGGACGGCGACGACAAGGGCGCCGCCCGCGTGCTGGCGGCGGGGCCGCAGGATCCCGACACCTACACGATGCGCATGGGCCTCGCGGCCCGCGCCAACGATAAGCCGGCGCTCGCCCGCCTCTATGACGAGATCCAGAATCGTCCCGACGACGTGCGGACGGCCAACGCGTACACCCTTGGCCAGTTGGCCGAGATCCTCGGCAAGCTCGACGACGCGCTCGACTGGTACGCCGCCGTGGGCGACGACGATCCCCGCGATTTCGACGCATCGGTCCGCAGCGCCGTGGTGCTCCACCGGCAGGGCAAGGACGACGACGCCCACGCCGTCGTCGCCGACCTTGAAACCGCCTACGCCGATCGCCCCGACGCGCTGCGCAAGGCGTTCGGAGTGGACGCCGAGCTCTACATGGACAGCGGCCGCTACGCGGACGCCGCCTCCGCCTACGACAAGGCGCTGCGGGTCAAGCCGGACGATCCCGACATGCTCTACGGACGCGGCCTGGCATACGCGGAGGCCGGACAGACCGAGCAGGCGGTGACCGACCTGCGCAAGGTGCTGGCGATCAAGCCCGGCGACGTCGAAGCCAGCAACGCGCTGGGCTACACGCTGGCCGATGCGGGGCGCGACCTGGTCGAGGCACAGGCACTCCTCGAGGCGGCGCGCGCGGCCCGGCCCGACGATCCGTCGGTGGCCGATTCCTGGGGGTGGCTGAAATTCCGCCAGGGCCAGCTCGATCAGGCCGAGAGTACCCTGCGCGGTGCGTGGACCCAGCGCAAGGACGCCGATATCGGCGTGCACCTGGCCGAAGTGCTCTGGTCACGCGGCGAGCACGACGAAGCCCGCAAGGTGCTCAACGAGGTGCGTCGGATCGATCCGAAAAACGCCTCGCTCGAGAAGACCGAGCGCAAACTCAACCCGTAAGGTCCCCCACCGGGATGCGGTCCCGTGCGCAGGCCGGCAGATGCGTCTGTCGCCACGGCCGCCCGGTCGGCGGCCTCGGCGGCCACCGTGAAGCGATGATCCGAATGAACCACGTCCGACACCTCCTGGCGGCCCTGCCGCTCCTGTTCCTCGCCGCCTGCGCGACCACCCGGCCACCGGTGCGCCAGCCCGGCGACGCGGTCACCCTCGGCATGCAGGAAGCGCGTGAACGCGGCCTGGGCGACACCGACCACTGGACCCTGCAGGGCCGTCTCGGCGTATCCGACGGCAAGGACTCCGGCTCGGGTAGCCTGACATGGCAGCAGGACGGCGATCGCTACGACTTCACCGTCCGCGCGCCGGTCACCGGGCGCAGCTTCCGTCTCGTGGGCGGTCCGGGTGGCGCCGATCTCGAGGGCCTCGACGGGGGCACCCGGCACGGGCCCGACGCCGAGACACTGATGGCCACGGCGGTCGGTTGGCAGATTCCCATGGCTGAACTGCGCCGTTGGGTGCTCGGCCTCCGCGCCGACACGGGGCCCGCCGATATCGCCTTCGGCGCGGATCGTCTCCCCTCGCGGCTCGTCCAGGACGGCTGGACAGTCGACTACAAGGATTGGGACACCACCCGCCAGCCGGCCATGCCCACCCGGGTCTTCGCCGAAAAGCCGCCCTTCAAGGTCCGGCTCTCCATCGAAACGTGGCAGCTCGCCCGGTAGCCTCCCCGCCAGCGGTGGCTTCCCTTGTCCCGATGTGCCCGAGGTTCGCCGGCGCGCCCACGCCGACGCCTCGTGGTTCCCGTGGGTAGGAGCGGACGCTGTCCGCGAATCTCCGGTATGTCAAAGGCGAACGAAGCCAGGCATCCATCCGGGCGGCGACCCACCACGCCGCCGTACCCGCCCGACGGTCCCCCGCCGGCGCGTATAATCGACGGCTTTCGCGCAAGGCCCGTCCCGCGATGCAAGCGACCCTGATCCGTGCCCGGCCCGAACACGCCGAGCGCCTGTGCGCCATCGAGCGGGCCGCCGTCGAACT
>CAJYHU010000168.1 GCA_913774655.1 uncultured Luteibacter sp.
GGTCACGGCCTCACGCAGCGACTTACCCGACTGCACGTGCTCGTCGATCACCGCCCCCATCACCTCGGTATCGGTCTCCGAATGGAACGTGCGGCCTTTGGCGCGAAGGGCTTCGCGCAGGCTCGCATGGTTTTCGATGATGCCGTTGTGCACGATCACCACGTCGCCGACGATGTGCGGATGCGCATTGTCCTCGGTCGGGGCGCCATGCGTGGCCCAGCGCGTGTGCGCGATGCCGGTGCCACCCGGAACGGGATCGGCGTCGTAGAGGGCCTCCATCTCACGGACTTTGCCCTTCGCGCGCACGCGACGAATCTCGCCGCCCTCGGCGATGGCCATGCCTGCCGAGTCGTAGCCACGGTACTCCAGCGCCTTCAGGCCAGCGATGAGAATGGGAGCGATGTCACGCTGCGCGACAGCGGCGACGATTCCACACATGGTTGTTGTCCTTCTCAGTTGACCTTGCGGCGCAGATAGTTGAGCAGATCGATGCGGGTGATGAGGCCCAGGAAGCGCTCGCCGTCGACGACGATGGCGACGTGGCCCTTCTCGAACACCGGCAACAGGGCCTCGATCGGCGAGGTGACCTGGAGCATGTCCGGCGAGGCGATCATCGCGGTGGAGACCGGGTCGCGGAAGCGCGCGGTGTCGGCATGCACATGGAGCAGCACGTCGGATTCGTCGAGGATGCCGACGATGCGGTCGCCCTCCATCACAGGTAGCTGCGAGACGTCGTAGAGCTTCATGCGGTTGTACGCGGTGATCAGCATGTCGTCGGGTTTGACCACGACCGTGTCGCGCTGCGCGTAGGGGCGCAGGATCAGGTCGCGCAGGTCACCGTGATGCTCGCGCTCCAGGAAGCCGTTATCCAGCATCCAGTAGTCGTTGTACATCTTCGACAGGTATTTGTTGCCCGTGTCGCAGACCAGCGTCACCACTCGCTTGGGCGTGGTCTGTTCGCGGCAGAACTTCAGCGCGGCGGCGAGCAGCGTGCCGGTGGACGAGCCGCCGAGCACGCCCTCTTTCGAGAGCAGCTCGCGCGCGGCCATGAAGCTTTCCTTGTCGCTGATGGCGTAGGCTTTCTTGACGATCGAGAAATCGCTGATCGACGGGAGGAAATCCTCGCCGATGCCCTCGACCATCCACGAACCTGACTTCTCAGACAGGGTGCCCTCGTTGATGTACTGGGCGAGGATCGACCCCACCGGGTCGGCGAGCACGATCTCGGTCTTGGGCGAATGCTCGCGCAGATAAGCGGTCAGACCGCTCATGGTGCCCGACGAGCCACACCCGACCACGATGGCGTCGACGTCGCCGTCGAGCTGGTCGAGGATTTCCGGGCCCGTCGTGCGGACGTGCGCCTGCGGGTTGTCCGGGTTGCCGAACTGGTTGATGAAGTAGGCCCCGGGTGTCTCGCGCGCGATGCGCTCGGCCATATCCTGGTAGTACTCCGGGTGGCCCTTGGCCACGTCCGAACGCGTCAGCACCACTTCGGCGCCCATGGCCTTGAGGTTGAAGATCTTCTCGCGGCTCATTTTGTCCGGCACCACGAGGATCAGGCGATAGCCCTTCTGCTGGGCGACCAGGGCCAGCCCCAGGCCGGTGTTGCCGGCCGTGCCTTCGACCAGCGTGTCGCCCGGCTTGATCTTGCCGGCGCGCTCGGCGCCCTCGATCATCGACATGCCGATGCGATCCTTCACCGAACCGCCAGGATTGGCGCTTTCCAGCTTCAGGAAGAGTTCGCAACAGCCGGTGTCCAGCCGCTGGGCCCGCACCATCGGGGTGCGGCCGATCAGGTCGAGGACACTGTCTTGAACTTTCATGGGTGCTCCGTACAGAAATTCGCGGGGCCCCTTCGACCCTCACGTGGCCGCACATGATAAGCGGTGTCGGCCTCCAGCGATGCCCGGCGAACGGCCAAGCCGAAACGGCGTACCGAAGGCGGTCATGGCGCGCTCAGATAGTGAACCGCTCCGTCCCGGCGCGCGCCCATGAAAAAGGGCGCGTCAGGCGCGCCCTTTTTATCGTTACCTCGACCGGTGTCAGTGGTGTCGTGACGCCTGCCATTGCTCCCAACGGTGCTGGAGCTGTTTCTTGGCCTGCAGCTTCTCGTGCTTCAACCGGACCAGCTCATCGTCGCTGAGCGGGAGACATCCCCGGCCGGCGTTGTCGAGCTTGTCGTTGAGTTCCTGATGGCGGAAGTAGAGACGACGGGTGTCCTTGTCGGTGCCGATGAAGTTCTGGACGTCGTCGCGCTGCTGGTTTTCGAACATAGTCATGCTCCTCGCGTTGGGGCCGGCCCGGACGGGTCGGTCGAGAGGGGAGCCATGCGGGCACGGGGACGCATCGGAAGCGGAAGGGATCGCGATGCGGTGTGCCTGGGGAAGAATCACGCATGCTCCGAAGTAACCCGTCTCGTGTTTTTTCCGTGACGGGAGATCCAAGCTACTCCCCTCACGCGCGCGCTGCAAGGGCGAAATTTCTCACGTCAAACGACCGCTTTTCCTTGCATAACAAGGATTTGACAAGGCCCAAACGAAAGCGGCCCGCCTTGACGGAGCCAAGGCGGGCCGCTGGCGAAACCACCGGTCAGTTGCCGGTGGACTTCTTCGACTTCTTCGGGGAGGACGTGGCCGGCGTATTGGCTGGCGCGCCGCCGTCGGACGAGTTGAGATCGCGCATGGCGCGCGCGGCGGCCTCGGCCAGCGCGGCCTGCTTCTTCGCCGCGTTGGCCACGCGAGCCTGCGCGGCGGCAACCTGACGGGCCTTGTCGCCTTCGGCCTTGGCCTGCTCCAGCGCCTGGGAATACTCCACGCCCTGCTGCTGCAGGCGAGCGGCCTCTTCCTGGATCATCTGGTTTTGCATGCGCTGCTGCTCGAGCTGGCGGCGGGCCATCTCGGTGTCCAGCCGGCTGGCCTCAAGCAGGATGGCATCGTGCTCGCGATCGAGCTGGGTGCTCTTGGCCTGGGCGTCCTGGAGCTGGGCGGCCGCCTTGGCGATATCGATGCGGCGCTCGGCGATATACAGATAGTGGGCGTGTTCCTTGTCCTTGGGACGGAACTGCGCCATCTGGTTGATCGCTTCGCGGGCACGCGCCTGTTCGGCCTGGGCGTAGTTGCCCAGCACCGGGTCGCTGGCGAGCTGCTCGAGGCTCGAATTGAGCCGGCGCAGGTCGAGGTCATCGGTGGCGGCCAGCACCGGGCCGGTGACACAGGCCAGCGCCATCGCACAGGAGAGAAGAACGGTATGGCGCGTCATCACGGCTG
>CAJYHU010000169.1 GCA_913774655.1 uncultured Luteibacter sp.
GGGTCGCCGAGTTCGACGTCAACAAAGCGCTGTCGACGCCGATCGAGCAGAGCAGCCAGGAAGCGATGCAAGCGCAGGCCGCACGCGCCCACGCGCCAGCGCAGCCGCAGCCGTCTCAACCCCAGATGCATCCGGGGATGGCGTGACGAGCCGCTTGAACCATGACAACGCCATGATACGTCATGCCACGCGGGCCATTACCGTCCTTGCCCTTGGATGGGTCGCCGGCACGCACGCGGAAGCGGCCTCGATGTGCGCGTCCGGCGACACCCCCGTGCTGTCTTGCCGCCTTGCCCGTGGCGGCAAGACAGCGTCGATTTGCGTCCATATGGCGTCGGCGTCAGCGTCGACCTATTTCTACTACGCGTATGGCAAGCGCGGTACGCCGCCCGAAATGATCTACCCCAAGGCAGGCGCCAAGGACACCTTAAGCCGCACGCATCTCATGTTCGGTGGAAACACCGGCGGGTACGCGTTCGGTTTCAACAACGGTGGCTATCGCTACGCCATGTATTCGGTGACCGGGACTGAGGGTATGCAGAAAGGTGGCCTCGTCGTCACACGCGACGGCAGGGATAAGCCCGTCATGGACGACGACTGCACCGCCGGTTCCATCACCGAGACCGATGATACGGACCTAATCCGCGCATCCTCGACGTTGCCTGACGATCCCTCTGTACATAGGCATCTGCCGATCCACTAAGGCCTCTGACATGAATCCCGAAGAAAATGCCGATGACGTCGTGGCGTATGCAGCGGAGCAAGATGCCGTACCGAATCGCGAGTTCCTCGTCATCACCGCCGTCACGGTAGGCAGGAGGCAGCCCAATGACACGCCATGACCTTCGCAAGCCCTGGCATGCCGTCGCCATCGCCTTATCCGTGTGCGCCGCCCTACCCGCTTATGGTGAAGCCATGAAACAACCCGACGTGAAACTCAACCCGCAACCGCGGATGCGCTACGAGATCACCGCCACGATCCACGGCGCGCCCGGCGCGCTGGACGCCATCGAAGGCCATGTGGACTACGAGGTCAGCAACCCGGACTGCGTGCCGATGACCCCGGTCATGGGGGCGACCGTCGTACCCCAGAAGAGCGTGCCAGTGACCTTCCGCCGCACCGGCGACAATGTCTACACCGGCGAAATCTTCCTGGATCGCCTTCAGGACGAGGACTACTTCAACCAGGGCGTCTGCCACTGGTCGGTCGTCGGCGTCGCTGCGGCGTTCCGGCATGGCCAGGTAAGCTTCAGCCCCTCGATCTACAAGAAAGACATCCTCGGCAAGCACGACGTCGTGAAGTATTTCTCGCATGCATCGTACGAGCACGCCGAGCGCCAGCGCATCGATATCGGGGCCAACGATCCCCAGGCCTTCCAATCCAACGCCACCTTCAGCATCACGATGCACGCGGCGGAGCGGCTGCCATGAGCCCGCGGTCGACCGATTACGCCCTGCTCTCGCAGGACGTCTATCACGACACCGCTATCGACAAGATGGTCACCCTCGACGGCATCTCGTACCGGGTGATGGATGCCGCGGACGACCCGATCACGGGCTTCCAGGCGCAGGCCTACGTACGCGAAGACGTCCAGCCGCAGCAGGTGATCGTCGCCTTCCGGGGAACGGAATTCGATCGTCAACCGGTACGCGACGGCGGCGTGGACGCGGGCATGGTGCTGACCGGCATTAACCTTCAAAGTGCCGACGCCCTGGCGTTCACCCGGCGGGTGATGGAAAAAGCCAGGCAGGATGCCGCCGACGAAGGGCGCGCGCCGCCGGACATCACCGTCACCGGCCACTCCCTGGGCGGTACCCTGGCCGAGATCAGCGCCGCGACCTATGGCCTGAAAGGCGAGACGTTCAATGCCTACGGCGCGGCCGGGCTCCGCCAGGGCATTCCCGAGGGCGGCAACCAGGTCATCGATCACGTGCGGGCGGGCGATCTGGTCAGCGCCGCCAGCGCCCACTTCGGCGAGGTACGCGTCTACGCGGCACAGCAGGACATCGATACCCTGACCAAAGCGGGCTATCGCGACGACAGCACCATCCTTTCGCCTCGCAATCCCATCAAGGCCACCGACTTCAGCGCCCACGCCATCGACAACTTCGTGCCTCACAGCAAGCTACTGGGCGAGTCGATCATCAGTGAGGAGAGCCAGGCCCGACACCGTGCCCATGAAGGCATGGTGGACCGGTATCGTAACGACGTCATGGACATCCGCAAGGGCCTGTCCGCGTCGTGGGAAATCCCCAAGGCCATCGGCGATCTCAAGGACACGATCGAACGGAAAGGCCTCGAAGCCGTCGCCGACGGATTAGGTACGGTTCGCCAGGGCGTTGGGCATATCGTCGACGAGGCCAGGGAGGGCTTGGCGCATATCAAGGAGGGCGTCCAGCACGTCAGGCAGGAGATCGGCGAAGGCCTCCACGCGTTCGAGGAAAAGGCGGGCGCAGCGTGGCACACACTGACCCATCCGAAGGAATGGTTCGAACATGACAAACCCAAGGTGGGCATGGACGACCCCAGCCACCCGGACAACGCCTTGTTCAGGCAAGCGCAAAGCGCCGTGCGCGACATCGATTCGGCCCGGGGCCGCCAGCCGGACGCGGCCAGTGACAACCTGTCGGGCGTGCTTGCGGTAACGGCCCGCAAGGAAGGCATGGAGCGCATCGACCGCGTCATGATGAATGGCGATGCGTCACGGACGTATGCTATCCAGGGTGCGGTCGATTCGCCGCTGAAGCGCGTCGTGGAAGTGGACACTCGCCAGGCGGTTGCAACGCCGCTGGCCCAAAGCAGCGAGAACTGGCACGACGTGGCGAAGCAGCACGAACAGACCCTGGCGATGCAGGCCACACGTCAGGATCCCGCTCGGAGCGCCCCGGCGCCAGGCATGTAACGAACCATCTGAAAGGCGATAGTGCACATGAGCAAACACAGGGGATACTGGGCGGCCGGCCTTTTCGCGGCCGCCCTCCTGGCCGGCGAGTACCTTTCCGGCTATTTCATTCTTCTCGGCATCGGACGCACCGACGTGCCGTTGCAGTGGAACACGTACATCCAATACGTGCACGCGCTGGGAGGCCCCGAAGTCCAGTCGTTCGCCTGGAAGATCAAGCTGGCCGGCGTCGTCGGCTTTCTCGTCCCGCTGATCCTATGTGCAGTCGTCGCCTATCTGCTCTTCCGGAAGAAAAAGCAATCGATGCACGGCGATGCGCGCTTCGCCTCGGCGGGCGATCTGCGCGGAAAGAAAATGCTGTCTTCCGCACCGAACGGCATCCTCGTGGGCAAGTTCCATGGCGACCTGGTCCGCCTGCCCGGCCAGCAGTTCGTGATCCTCGCCGCCCCGACGCGCTCAGGCAAGGGCGTGGGCGTGGTGATCCCGAACCTGCTCGACTACCAGGAATCGGTCGTCGTGCTCGACATCAAGCAGGAGAACTTCGAACTCACGAGCGGTTGGCGCGCCAGCCAGGGCCAGGAGATATTCCTGTTCAACCCGTTCGCCGAAGATCGCCGCACGCATCGCTGGAACCCCCTCAGTTACGTCTCGAAAGACCCGGCATTCCGCGTGTCCGATCTCATGAGCATCGCCTCGATGCTCTA
>CAJYHU010000170.1 GCA_913774655.1 uncultured Luteibacter sp.
CCCTTTTCGATGTAGCGCTCTCGCGACAACCATTCGCACCGCGGTGGGTCCCGGCCTGCGCCGGGACGACGGGTGGGGGAGTCGCACTGGCGCAGGCCGGTCTTGGCGAGCACCTTCCGATGCAACACCGATCGCATCGCCACCGCCGACCCACAAAAAAGCCCCGCCAGCCGAAGGCTGGCGGGGCTTATCATCGCAAGCGATCAGCCGTTGGCTTTGAGCCACGCCTCCACGGCCGGCAGGCGCTCCTTACGCACCTGCAGGCGATACTTGATGCCCGCGATCACGCTGTCGGCGGCGCGGCGCGAGGTCGGGGCGATGTACTTCTGCGAGAACGCCTCGATCTTGCCGATCGTCGCCTCATCGGTCGACGAACGCGCCAGCATCGGGTAGTAGCGCGCCGACGAGGTGGAATCGACGAAGGTGTCGACCTTGTCCTTGTGCGCCGTGGCGAACTCGAACGCCATGTCCGGATGCCGGCTCGCGACCGCCGCGATGATCTGCGAGCTGTTGGTCGCGCCCGGCTCGTCGGTGAGCGCCAGGTCCAGCGCACGCTTGGCCAGCGCGTCGTCACGCACCGCGCCGAGCAGCAGATAGAGGCGATCCTTCACCAGCGGGGTCTTCTCCGCCTTCGCCTGCGCGCGCAGCTTGTCCCAGGTGGCGGCATCGGCGTTGTACGCAACCACGCCCAGGATCACCTTGCGCAGTTCGGCCGGCATGTCGTCGCTTTGGTACCGACGACGCGCCTCGGCGATCACCTTCGCGTCGCCCATCGTGCCAAGGGTGCCGATCAGCTGTGAACGCAACAGCGCAACCGTCGACGGCTCGTCGGCCTTCGCCGTCCAGCCGATCTCGTCGAGCTTGGGCGACAGCCTTGCCACCGCGTACTTGCGCAACGCCGCCTGGCCGGCCGCGTCACCGTCGAAATAGTCGTCCAGACCGCTGAGGTCACCCGCCACGCTCTGCCACAACACCGGCGAGGCGTCCTTCGGCGTGGCCTTGATCAGGTCGAGCAGGTCGGAGGCGGGCTGCAGGCCCGCCATGCCCAGCGCCCAGGTATCGGCGAACACGCCGAGCTGGTCGATCGGCGCGAGCTTGGCGAAGCTTCCCTTCACGGCCGCGAACGCATCGGTGCCGTAGGCGGTGCGGAAGTACGCCGTTTGCCCGGCGTTGACGATCACCGGGCCGCAACCGGCCAGCGTCATCGAACCCTGCCCGTTCTCCAGCAGCGTCGACGACGGTTTGCCGTCGAGCGTCTTGGCGATCACCGGCACGTGCCAACGCAGCGGCGTCTTGTTCGGACGGTCGCGGGTGAACTCGCCCTGGCTCAGCGCCAGCGTGGTGCTGCCGTTGGCGCACGACACCGACGTCACGCGCACCAGCGGGATACCCGGCTGCAGCGTGAAGTCATGCGCGATGGTGGTCACCGGCTTGCCGGCGGCCGCATCGATCTCTTTCCACAGGTCGTCCGAGCGCGTGTTGGAGTACGCATGCGCCTTGATGTAGCGCTGCACGCCCTTGCGCCATGCATCGGGGCCGACATAGGCCTCGAGCATGCGGATCACCGACTCGCCCTTGGCATACGTGATGCTGTCGAACGCCTGGCTCGCCTGCTCCACGGTTTCCACGTGCTGCACCACCGGGTGGGTGGTGGCGACCGAATCCTGGCTCATCGCGGCTTCGCGGATACCCACGGCGTCCAGCTCGGTGTGCCACTCCGGATGCAGGCGCTCGGTGGTGCGCGAGGCCAGCCACGAGGCGAAGCCTTCGTTGAGCCAGAGGTCATCCCACCAGCTCATCGTCACCAGGTCGCCGAACCACTGGTGCGCCATCTCGTGCGCAGCGGTGTTGAACACCTCCTGCTTGTCGCCCACCGTCGAGAACGAGGGATCGAGCAGCAGCGCATACTCGAACGTGTAGATCGCGCCCCAGTTTTCCATCGCCGAGAAGAACTGGCTCTGGCCGGGCGAGGCCACGTTGTCGAGCTTGGGCAGCGGGTACGGCACGCCGAAATACGTGTTGTATTCCTGCAGCACGGCCTTGCCGCTGTCGAGGGTGAACTTCGCCTGCGAGATCTTGCCCTTCTGGGTGATCACGCCGATCTCCACGCCATCGGACATCGTCGTGGCGCGCTCGAAATCGCCCAGGCCGAAGAACAGCAGATAGGTGGACATTTTCGGGGTGGGCTCAAAGCTCACCTCGGTCAGGCCGTTGCCCAGGTCCTTCTTCGACGCGGCCGGCATGTTGCTCACCGCCATCTGGCCCGTGGGCACGGTGGCCTTGAGGGTGAACGTCGCCTTGTACGCCGGCTCGTCCCACGACGGGATGAAGCGGCGGGCGTCGGAGTTTTCAAACTGCGTGTAGAGCGCGCGCTTCTTGCCGTCGTGCTCGGTGTCGTAGTCGATCGCGAACAGGCCGTTGGCCTGGGTACCGATCTTGCCGGTGTAATCCAGTGACAGGCGATAGGTGCCCGGCGTGAGTGCGCGGTCGAAGGCCACCGTGACGGTCTGCGCCTTGTCGTCGACCGTCACCTTGGGCGTCGCCGCCGCGCCCTTGCCCTTGACCGGCGTCAGCGACGCCTTGCCGAAGGTCATGTCCAGCGCGTTGAGCACGATCGACGAGGTCGGCTTGGCGATCTCCAGCTCGATCGACACCTGGCCGTCGAAGCTGAGCTTGTCGGCATGCGGCACGATCGACACGTCGTAATGCGTGGGACGCACGCCGCGCGGCAGCTGGGTGGTGGCTTCGACGGGCGCCGCGACGGGCGCGGCGATGGCGGCGGTAGAGAGACCGGCAAGCGCGAAAGCGATCGCACGGACGAGAGAGGTACGCATTGGGTGGAGCCCCCGGGAGGATTTGTCCCGCGATGGTCCGCTTGCGACGGGGCGCGGAGAAGCGCCGGAAGTCATGGGTGCACGGCGACGAAGCGGGCACCCAGGTGCACGTTCTTACGATCCCCTAAAGAATCGACCCCAAAGAACCGCCCCCACCCGTCCCCTCGATAATGCCAGCGCAGACCACCCCGTCGCCCCTACCGCACGCCGGCCCTGGCGCCCCCACGTCCCATCCCCCATCCCCCATCCCCCAACGTTCAA
>CAJYHU010000171.1 GCA_913774655.1 uncultured Luteibacter sp.
GCTCTTCCGATCTAAAAGAACTGACCCGGCTACTTTCAAGGCTTGTGTCGCTTAATCCACCTTCTTGAACGAGGTTGCGCCTCAGAAATCATAAGTTCAACGATCGCCAGCGACGTGTAAAGCGCAACCAGTTCGGCACCCCAACTGGGCTCAACGATCATTGCGACATGCCAGTGGTCACAGCACCTCGCCATCGGTCCAGGGCGACACGCATGGCGCCGATCGGTTCGGGCCCAGTCTGACAGCGGTACGTTTTGAGCGCATGTCTCTTCGTCGACGAACGAGCCGTGGTGGAGAACGGTAGCCGTGACGAGACAAGCCACGCGCGAACACCACGCCGCGCACGACTCGCTCGCAATATTCTGCGAACGGATTCAGGTCCTTAGAAACCCCAGCAACTCGTTCGCCTCTTCCTCAGTCACCGAGTCGGCCTCCACCAGGAATGCCACGGTATCGCGGGTGCACAGATCCACCACACGCACCAGCCCTTCGAGGTGGAAATCGCCCTCGACCTGGCCGCCGAGGGTCAGCGACCCGCTCTCGACGGAGCCGACGGTAAACGCGCCCGGGCGCTCGATGAGCGCCATGCGCAGTTCGTCGTGGAACCAGATGACCTTGCCTAACATGGGGTTTCTCACTCGCCGGCGAAGCGCCGGTCATCCAACTGTTTCGGCCTCGACGCGGCGAGCTTGAACAGCCAGCCTTCACGTCGGTGAAAGAGCGCGGCGCGGTGACTTTTGCCCTCTTTCGAGCCCGATGCTACGCGGCATGATCGGTGGGCCATGCACGCTTTCGTACGGCGAAAAGCCTTTGCGGCAAAGCGGGTAACGAACGCGCGGCACGCCCTGGGGAAATTTGGCAAAACACGTTCGCGGACCTTTACCGCATGCCGTGTGTCGGGATGAATCAACCCCGCGTGCGCCATCGCATTTTTCACTGCCGTTGCGCGACTACCGCGACGCAGGCCGCTTCGTTTTACCGTCCTTTAACATCCGCTGCCTTCGACTCCCATAACGCGCGATGTCTCGCGCGTCGTTACAGGGGATGGGCGTATCGCAGGTACAGGCCGTTGCCACCGTCGTCGTGGCAGGCGACCTCGTCGTGCGCGAGCGACCGTCCGGCTGTGACGGGTGACGCCCGCCCGGTGCGGGCGTTCGTTGCTTGCCGATCCCAACACGGACAAGGTCGATCGCGATGAAAGCCAGATACGTCTTTACGCCCGGCATGCGCCGATATGCGCTGTACCCGCTTATCGCGGGTGGGTCGCTTTTCCTGCTTGCGCAGGTGCTCCAGGCGGCGGAAAAACCACGCGCCACGCCACCACCACCCACCCTGTCGCCGACCCTCCCGCTCGAAGTGTCGGCGACCAAACCCATCACGCTCGATTCCCTCCAGCACGACTTCGATGTCTTCTCGTGGCAGTCGTTCGTCGCGCTGAACTGGCCGGCCAATCCTGATGGCACGCCGAATACGGGCGTCACCATCGGCCAGATGACCAACAGCCCGGTGGTATGGGAAAGCTACCGCGAAAGCCGCGACATCTTCCTGCCGGGCGGCGCGGCGCCCGCGCCCTGGGGGAAACCGAGCCCGTTGCCGCCGGTCTGCAAGAACATCGACGCCAGCCATCTTCCGCCGGGAACGATGCACCTGACCCAGGTCGGCAAGACGCCCAACGTGCTGGACGAAAGCGGCGAGCCCTTCAAGACCGGCCCCCTCATCGACCAGAACGGCCAGTACGCCCGCTTCGCCATCCTCACGAACGAGCAGATGTTCGATTACATCGACACGAACAAGCTCTATTCGAAGGCCGGGCAGAAAGCATTCAACGGCGATGCGGACTTCCCTTCCAGCAATACGAACACGAAGGACGTCGGCTCGGTCATGATCAAGACCTCGTGGGTCAAGATGGGCGGCAAGTTCAATCCGGCGACGTTCTACACGACCTACGCGCTGGTCTACGACAACCCCTCGGAAGAGCCAGGCGTCAAGGCGTCGTGCGTGCTGACCCAGGTCGGCCTGGTGGGTTTCCACATCGCGCACAAGACCGCCAACGAACCCCAATGGGTGTGGTCCACCTTCGAGCACGTGGCCAACGCGCCTACCGCCGGACAGAAGCCCGGATTACCCGGCTACAACTTCTTCGATCCGAACTGCAAGGACTGCAAGGTCAACGAGCCGCCGCCGCGTCCCTGGAACCCGGGCACGCCCTACACCAAGCCGACGCAGATCGAGCGGGTGATCCCGATCACCGCCGACGCGCAGCGCTTGAACGATGCCTACCACCAGGCGCTGGCGGCGGTGAATCCCGATTCGGTCTGGCTCAACTATGAGCTGGTGAGCACACAGTGGCCGACCGATGCCCAGAACAAGGTCGATCCCACGGGCGTGCCCGCGCCCTCGTTTCTCGCCAACACCACGCTGGAGTCGTACATCCAGGGGCACGTCAAACAAACATCGAGCAGTTGCATGGCCTGCCACAACAACGCCACGACCACGACCGGGACGTTCTCGGATTTCACCTATCTGCTTCAACGCGCTCAGTAGCCATCACGGAGACAGCCATGAGCAACGCTATGGATACCTTCATCGGCCTCAGCGCCGTGCTGACCGGCTTCAGCGCGGACGTGCTGGCGCCACCACTGGATCCGGTCGACATCAAATCGGAGTACCTGCCCGTCTTCACCGCGAAGATCGCGCAGGAGAGCGGCGACCCGACCCTGCCGGACCGGATCCTGCAGACGTTCGCGAATCTCCCGGACAGCATGACACCGCAGCAGCGTGGCGCGGCCATGCTCGATCCGGCCAACGGTGACAGCTTCGTGCTCGCGTGCCGCAAGCTGATTTTCATGTGGTACGCCGGTGCATGGCCGACCCTCGTGCCCGCCACGGCGACGGCACCGG
>CAJYHU010000172.1 GCA_913774655.1 uncultured Luteibacter sp.
AGGAGCAGTTCGAGGGTCATGCCCCGCATGGAACACCGGCGCCGGGGCAAGGTCAATGCCCCGGCGCCGATGGACGGGGCTACTTCTTCAGCTGCGACGGGATGAACCGGCTACGCACGGCTTCGGCCAGCAGGTCGGGCGGCAGCAGGCCCTGGGCGATCAGGAAATCGTTGAACGCCTTGCGGTCGAAGCGGTCGCCAAGCGCGATCTGCGTTTCCGCGCGCAGCTGCAGGATGCGCAGGTAGCCGTAGAAATACGCGGTAGCCTGGCCCGGCGAGTTCATTGTGTAGCGGTCCAGTTCCTGGCGCGCCATCGGCTCGGAGAGCCCTACGTCGTGCACGAGGATCTGGTGGGCGCGATCGCGGGTGATCATGCCCAGGTTGAGCATCGGGTCGAGGAAGGCGCGAGCCGCGCGCAGCAGGCGGAACTGCAACGCCACGAACTGCCCCGCCGGCGGCTCGTAGGGCACCATTTCCGCCTCGGCGTAGAGCGCCCAGCCTTCCACATTGACGCTGTTGAAGGCGAACAGGCTGCGGGTGAGCGACACGCCCTGTTCCACCATCGCGGCGAACTGCAGCTCGTGGCCGGGGCGGCCTTCGTGCGCGGTGAGCGTCCAGGCGGCGGCTTCGAAGGTGAAGTCGTCGTACACCTGCGAGCGGTCGCCGTTGGCCGGCGGGTTGCCGGTGGTGAGCACGAACGTGCCGCGCTGCCCGGTGTTGTTGACGAACGGCGGCGGATCCATGTGCGGCGCGGGCGTGCGGGCGTTTTCCGCTTCCGAGGCCAGGCGCATCGCGAGCTGGCGCTTGGGCAGTTCGGCGATGCGCTGGGTGCGGATGATGTCCTCGATCTTGCCGATCACGGCTTCGTACGTCGGCACCACCTTGTCCTTGGGCAGCTGCTTTTTCTTCAGCGCCTTGAGCACGTCGCGGTAGTCGCCGTCGGGCAACCCCTCGGCCTTGGCCACCACGGGCGCGAGCGATTGCAGCGCGTAGGTGGTTTCCATGAACTCGAGTTCGGCACGGGCGATGAGGTCGCGCGGGGCGATGTCCAGGCCGACCTGTTCGAGGTTGTAGGCATAGAGCGGCTCGGGCAGGCGGAAGTCGGTGCGCGCGCGGGGCAGCACCGTGGTCTTCACCCAGGCGTTGTACGCCTTCAGTTGCGTGTCGAGCGTGTTCAGCGCCTCGTCGCCCCCGGTGATCTTCTTCTCGGCGAAGAGCTTGCGGATGCCGTCGACGTAACGCTCGGTATTGCCCAGCTTCTGTTCGACGTCGGCCTTCACCGGCCCCAGCAGGGCCTTGTCGCCGAGTTTCTCGGTGGTGCGTGCGCGGGCTTCGTCCACCAGGGCCTTGCAGCCGGGCGCGATGCCTACATAGCACTTCAGGCGGCCGAGCGCCGCTTTGTTCTGTTCCGGCGTGCTCTCGGCGTTGAGCAGGGAGAATTCGCCGCTGAAGATCATCTGCCCGGCGTCGTACCAGGGGAGCAGGTATTTCCGGTTGAGGTCGATGCCCTTGATGCTCGAATCGATCTGCCGGATGAGGATCTGCAGATCCTGGTGCACGTTAGGGTCTTTTTCGTCGGCCAATCGCGCTTCGTAGGTCTTTCGCGCGGCCACCAGGTCGGCCCGCTGGCGCTCGTCGGCGCCGGCGCTGAGGTCGGCGGTCTTCTCGTCGAAGCCCTTCACGCCGATGTCGGTGGCCGATTCGGGGCTGTAGCGGGCGGTGATGTCGAGCAGGATCTGCGCGTCGGCGTTGCTGCGGGCAATCCACGCCGGCGGCGCGGTGTCGGTGTGCGCGGCGCCGACCGCGAAGGTCGCGGCGGCCGCGAGGGTGAGTCGTCGGAACATGCGTTGTCTCCCCAGGAAGTGCCCCGGAGACTAGCCGCAAGCGAGGGTGTCGCCAATGGCCCTTTCGGCAGGTCAGGCAAAGAGCAGGGCCAGCGCCGCCATCCCGATCATCAGGAACGAAATCACCGCTTTCGCGATCACGCCGACGAGCATGCCGAACCACGTGCTCACGCCAACGTGGGCCGAACGCAGGATGCTCTTGCCCGACCACAGCTCGCCCAGCACCGCGCCGGCGAACGGGCCGAGCAACAGGCCCGGCAGCCCGAAGAACATGCCCACGAACGTGCCCACCCCCGCACCCCACAACGCGCGCGGGCTGGCGCCGATCTTCTTCGCGCCCAACGAGGCGGACACGAAATCGACGGCGACGCCCAGGGCGCCGACGGCACCGATCGCCACGAGCCAGCCCACGCCGAGGTGGCGGTAGTCGTCGACGGCGGCGGCCAGCCAGATGCCGCCGAAGATCATCGGAATTCCCGGCAAGGCGGGCAGGATGGCGCCGGCGATGCCGCCGACCACGAGGGCGGCGGCGAGCAGGTACAGGGCGATGTCCATCAGCGGAAGGCCTCGCGGTATTCAGGCTTGAGCAGGGCCAGGAAGGCCTCGCTGGGGACGTCGATGGCCTGGGGGCCGGCGGCATACGCCGCCACCTGGTCGGGCGAAAAGATGAAGGTGAGTCCGTGCACCTTGTCGTCCGGGCCGGTCAACAGGCTGAAGACACGGTAGTGGTCCTTGCCGGGCTCGGTCCCCAGGTCGATCTGTCGCATGTCGGAGGCGAGCGGGTCGTCGTCGTCGTCGAGCGCGCCGATCAGCTGGCGCCGTGACTCGGCCGCGAAGACGCGTTCCGCCGCGTGCGGATCGGTGAACAGATCGCCCAGGCTCACCATACGGCGGGCCTGCGTGTCGTAGGTGAAGCTGTCGAGGATGGGCATCGGGTGCGCGCCACCGGTGAACGACGAGCCGTCGACCTGCACGTTGATGAAGCGGTCGGTGCGAGAGGCCACGGCGATGCCAAGGTCGAGGTCCCACGGCATCTGGCGGGCCTGCTCGCGGGCACCCGGCGCGTCGAGCCCGGCCAGGAACGCCTGCTTCTGCCGCGCCACGAAGCGTCCGATCGCCTCGTGTAGCGGATCGGCGTGCGCGGGCAAGGCGGGTAACGAGAGCTCCACCGTGTAGAGGCCTTGCGCGTCCGATTGGGTATCCTTGTCGGTGCTTGCCGGGGCGGGCGGCGGCGAGCGGCCGTCCTGGCCGGCATCGTTACGGCAGGCGGCGAGCCCGACGGTGACCAATGCCAGCTGCAGGATGTGTCGCGTCAACATGTCGGATCATCTCCCTGCCAGCCTGGCATCTTAGCGTAGCGGCATCGCGCCGCGGCCCATGTCAACGAATCGAAGGAATACCGTGCAAGACGCGTCGACGGAAAACGTCACCCTGCTCAAGGCCGACGAACTGGGCCGGATCGAACGCGTGGAGCGTGGTGGCGTGGTGTTGATCCGCCGTGACATCGGCGCGGCGCGCTGGTGGGCGCGCGCGTTCGCGCGACGTGCGGCGGCCCGCGAAGCCCGGGCCTTGAGGCGGCTGGACGGCATCGACGGCGTGCCCCGCCTGCTCGCGTGGAACGGCCGCGTGCTCGAACGCAGCTATATGGCGGGCCTGCCGATGCAGCAGGGCCAGCCGCGCGATGTCGCTTATTACCGGCAGGCCTTGCGCCTGCTCGCGGTGTTGCACCGGCGCGGCATCGTGCATAACGACCTGGCCAAGGAGCCCAACTGGCTGGTGCGCGACGACGGTACGCCGGGGTTGGTCGATTTTCAGATCGCCTGGACGCGCGGCCGGCGTGGTGGCTTGTTTCGCCTGCTGGCGCGCGAGGACCTGCGCCACCTGCTCAAGCACAAGCGGACGTACGCCGCCGACGCGCTTTCCAGGCGGCAGCGGGCGATCCTCGCCCGGCCGGCGCCGCATTCACGCCTGTGGCGCGCCACGGGCAAGCGTCTCTACAAGCTCATCGCCCGCAAGGTGTTCGGTTATTGGGACAACGAAGGGCAGGGGCGTATCCGGCGATAGTGCCTCTGCGGTGTTGGGGTGAGAGAGACCGTGAGCGTGATGGCACGCCGGATTGCCGACACGGTCGGCCCCCTCGTCGGTAGGCGAAACACCGTATCGGCGATCGGCTGACGCCGCGCACGCTCACTTCTCGACGAACGCTCGCTCGATCACGTAGTCGCCCGGCTCGCGCGTGCGTGGCGACGCCTGGAAACCCTCGCCGTCGAGCAGCACGCAGATGTCCTCGAGCATCGACGGGCTGCCGCACAACATCACGCGGTCTTCCGCCGGGTTCAGCTGCGGCAGGCCGGTGACACGGGCCATCTCGCCATCGGCGATCGCATCGGTGATGCGGCCCCGGTTGCGGAAGGCCTCGCGCGTGACCGTCGGGTAGTAGATCAGCTTCTCGCGCACCAGTTCGCCCAGGTATTCGTGGTGGGGCAGCTCGTGCTCGATGTACTGTGAATACGCCAGGTCATCCACGTGGCGCACGCCGTGGGCGAGCACGATGCGGTCGAACCGCTCGTAGGTTTCCGGGTCGCGGATGATCGACAGGAACGGCGCCAGCCCCGTACCCGTGCCAAGCAGGTAAAGCCGCTTGCCCGGCTTGAGGTCGTTGAGCACGAGGGTGCCGGTGGGCTTGCGGCTGACGATCACCGGGTCGCCGGGCTTGAGGTGCTGCAGGCGCGAGGTGAGCGGGCCGTCGGGCACCTTGATGCTGAAGAACTCCAGGTGTTCCTCGTAGTGCGCGCTCGCGATGGAATACGCGCGCATCAGCGGCCGGCCGTCGACTTCGAGGCCGATCATCACGAAATGCCCGCTCTCGAACCGGAAGCCCGGGTCGCGTGTGGTGCGGAAGCTGAAAAGCGTGTCGTTCCAGTGGTGCACGTCGATGACGTGCTCGGTCGCCAGTGCCACCATGTGTGCTTGAACCTCGAAAACGAAAGGGCCACGGCCTCCGCGCGTGGCGGAAAACCTCTGATTCGGCTGGGGAAGCGGCCGGCCAGGCCGCGCGCCTCGCGTTCGCCGCACCCTTGGGTGGGTGCCGGCTCAGGGCGCTTAGGATACGGCATTGCGTGCCGCGCCGCCGGACAGCCGTGCCGCGCTGGTCTAAGATCGGGGCCCCTTACCCATGGCGCGCGGCATGCCTCGTCCCGATTACGCTCCGGGCCAGTCCTGGACCTACCGCACCCGTCCCGGCGAAGACGACTCCCGGGTGGCGATCCGTCGTGTCGACCATGAGCCCGAAGACGGCGACGTGTTCCACGTGTCCATCCTCGGCGTGAAGCTGCGCAACCATCGCGTTCCCGGTGGCCTGCAGCCGGCGATGCATCATGCCGCCGTGTCCCGCGCCACCCTCGACGCCAGCCTGCTCGAACCGGCCGGCGCCGCCGACGCGGACGAAAGCTGGCGCGACGGCTACGCGGTATGGCGCCAGGCGTACGACAACGGCGACGCGGGCGTGTTCGACATCGGCATCGGCGACGTCCTTGGCTACATCGAGCGCGTGGTGGCCGCGTCGGGCGAGGTCCGGTAAGGCGCGTCGATAGACGCCTTGTCCGTGCGGGCGACATCGCCCCTGTCGCGGGCGTGAGTCGAGCGCATGAACGATTCGTCGACGCGACGCACCGCATTGGCCTGCGGCCGCTCCCTTGGGCGGACCTCGCCTCGAGGGTGGACACCGAAGGCTCGGGCCTGCATCCATGCGGCATCCCCCGCACTTCCGCGACGAATCAAAAAAAGGGCGCCCCGTTCCGTCGCGTCCCCGGTCGGAGAGACGGCCGGGGCGGAAGGGGGCGCAAGTCACGCAGGGAAACAGGGATGCGTGCGTTCGCTCAGAAGTCGTAGGTGACCGCCAGGCGGGCGTAGCGGGGATCCTGGGTGTACAGCGGCAGGCGGTAGATCGGATTCGGCGTGCGCGGACCGTCTTCGCTCGACGGATAGCGGTACGTGGCGCGCTTCTGGTTGAGCACGTTGAACACGTTCGCCGAGAACGCCAGTTTCTGGTCGGCCCAGCCCGGACGCCAGGTCACGCCCAGGTCGAGCTGGAACGTCCACGGCAGGCGGCCCTGCGAGCCCGGCGGCGACGGCTCGCCGTCGCAGAAGTGATAGGTGCTGCCGTACGACTCCGGGTTGCTGTGCGTCGCGCCGTAATAGCCGAGACAGATTTCCGGCGCGCCGGAGCTGGCCTGGAGATTGCCGGAGAGCTGCCATTCCGGGGCGAACTGCCAATAGCCGTAGGCCTTGAACACATGGGTGTGGTCGTTGCCGAGCACGCCGTTGGCGTAGGCCATGACGTACTGGTTGTCCCAGTCCACACTGCCGGCGGAGCCGGACTGCCGCGTATCGGTGCGGGCCTGGCCCTCGGTGTTGCCGTACGAGCGCGAAAACACGTAATCGAACTTGCCGTACCACACGCCGTCGAAGCTGTGCTCGAGGAACGCCTCCAGCGCGTAGTAGTTGCGCTTGGCCTTCGGGAAATGCATCTCGTCGCGGCTCAGCGTCACGTCGTAGGGCTGGCCCGCGTCGTCGATCAGCGTAAAGGTGTTGGCGGAGCCGCCGTTGATCAGGTAACAGCTGTTGCTGCTGCCGATCGTGTGCCCTTCGGCCAGGGCCTTGTCGGTCACCAGTCCCACGTCGCAGAAGTCGTCGATCACCGTGCGCAGCAGGCGGCGGGTGAACTTGGCGCCGTAGACCCAGTTTTCGCCGAAGGCCTTGTCGAAGCCCACGATGAATTCGTCCTGGTGTTCCGCCTTCAAGCCCTTGCCGGCGACCGTGCGCGGGTCGGGGGGGATGCCGTACGAATTGTTGCCCGACACCACGTCACTCATCTGCGTGAGGCCGGTAGGCGCGCCGGTCGCCGGATCGATGCCCGCGTAGGTGAAATACTGCTGCGTGGCGATGTAGCCGGCGGCGGCGCCCGTGGCCGGGTTGAGCGGCAGGCCCAGGTAATAACGGCCCGCGTTGGCGAACACCTTGAACGACCCGTCGCCGTTGACGTCCCACGACGCGCCGATGCGCGGCGCCCATTGCGGCCGGGTCTGGCGGATGAAGGCCTCGCCGAAGGGGTTGTAATCGGTGAACTGGTCATTGCGCAGGCCGATCGACAGCAGCCAGCGGTCGTTGACCTGCCACTTGTCTTCGACGTATTGCGCACGCTGCTCGGACCGCACCGTCACCAGGCTGCTGGCGATGTCCTTGGCCACGTAGTAACCGGTCTGCCCGTTCGGGAAAAGCGCCGGTGCCGGCACGAAGTTGCGGCCGGCGTCGTCGGAGATGGGCAGGTCGGGGTTGCTCGTGTGGCCGTAGTTCCACACGTAGCCCGGGCCCGGGCGCGACGTGCCGAAGTCTTCGACGCGCGACTTCACGTTGTCGATGCCCACCGAGAGCGTGTGGTCGCCCAGCACGTAAGCGACGTCGAGGCGGAAGTTGGTCGAGGTGTTGCCGCGGTCGGGCGAGCTGATGTCGCCCACCTGGTTGTTGCGGATCGCCGTGCCGCCGGTCAGTGCCGGGTTTTCCTGCGTGGGATTGCCGATGCGTGCCAGGGTGGGGTCGTAGTTCGCCGGCTGATCGTAGTTGCGCGAGTCCATCTTGCCGTAGAGCGCGCTGACGGTCAGGTTGTCGGTGATGTAGCCGGTGTACTTGGCGAGGTAGAGGTCGCCGCCGGTTTTGCTGTTGTTGTATCCGCCGATCTCGCCCAGGCGGCGGCGGTTGACGAAGTCGTAGTCGTAGCGCGTGCCGGAGATCTCGCGTTTGTCCGAGGCACCGGTCAGTTCGAGGATGTTGCTGTCGTCGATGTTCCAGTCGAGCTTGCCGTACCAGCGCGGTGAGCGGTAGTCGGTGCTCTGCGCGGGCGTGTTGCTGCCCACGTCGTTCACCGCCTGGCGCCCCTGCTTCTCGAACTCGCCGGCCACGAAGAAGAACAGCTTGTCCTTGATGAGCGGGCCGCCCGCGTAGGCGCTGACGGTGGTGGTCCACTGACGGTTTTCGCTGCGCGGCTGGTAGAGGTCACCCGCGGGCGCGGACGCCGGGGTGGCGTAGTAGTAGAGATCGTTGCCGCGCGCGCGGGCGAACGCCGGCTCCCACAGCACCTGGGCACCGAAGTGCCACTGGTTGGTGCCGCGCTTGCCTACCTGGCTGATCACGCCGCCGTCGGAGCGGCCGTACTGCGCGCTGTAGCCGCCGGTGTAGACCTCCTGCTGGTCGATGGCGCCATAGGGCAACTGCAGGCCGCCGAGCGCGTTGAGTGGATCGGTGGTGTTGAACCCGTTGACGTAATACGCGTTCTCGTTGGCGGCCGCACCGCCGAAGCTCGCCACCGAGCGCCCCGTGTCGCTCTGGAAATTGGCGCCGTTGTTCACCACGCCGGGGGCCAGTCGCGCGATGGCTTCGGCGCTGCGTCCCAGCGGCAGCTTGGCGAGCTGTTCGGCGGTGACCACCGTGCGCGAGTCGACGCTGGTGACGTCGATGCCGGGCAGGGCGGTACCGGTGACGGTCACGCCACTGAGGCGGGTGGCGTCGCCGGCCTCGGCCGCGG
>CAJYHU010000173.1 GCA_913774655.1 uncultured Luteibacter sp.
TCACGAACAGGCAGCGCCCGGTCACCGGTGAAAACCAGGCGAGCTTGCGTCGCGCGATGCCGCCGGCCGGCTGGCGGAACTCGAACCACGTGCCGAAGCGCAGTTGCGCGAAACCCGCATGCACCGCCTGCGAGGCTGGATCCAGCGGCGTCGGCTCCACCGGCGCCACGGGCTCGCCGTGGGCGGTGCCTTCCCCCAGCCGCGGCCGCTGCTTCAGGCGCAGCGCCATGTCGGTGGCCGTCGGCGCGTCGTCGTCGCCGGCGGTGTCGAACACCCCCGCGGCGACCTGCCCGGCCTCGACCGGATGCATGCCCAGGTGCTCGAGGCCGCGTTCGATGTCCTGGCGCAGCTTGCGCGCGTCATTCACCGCGCGCCGACCGAGCAACTGGTCGGTGACGCCCAGGCACTGCACGAACGCCTCGCCGTTCTCACCGCCGCGCAGGATATGTAGCGCGAGCACGTCGGCCCAGGTCCGTTCCAGCAGGATGCGCAACACGCCGCGCGGTGCGGGACGGCCACCCATGCGTTCGGCCATGAGTTCGGCGGCGCGACGCCGCGCCCGCTCCAGGCGGTCGCGTCCGTCCATCGCCTCGATCTGGCGGCGCTCGGCCACGTGCGCCTTGCGCGCGAGTTGGGCGATCTGGCGCTCGATGCCGGCACGCCAGTCCGGGTCGATCACCTGGGCCTGGCTCGCGTCGCGTACGGCGCGTTCGAGCTGGTCGAGCAGCGCCGCGTCGGGTTCGCCGTCGGCGGGGTCTAGCCACTGCCGGGCGGCGTCGCCGACGGTTTCGAGCAACTGGCGGGCCGGATGCGCCGGCGCCTCGAAGAACGCGCGGTCGTTCATCGCCGCGCGCAGCATCGGCCATTGCAGGTCGCCCAGCAGCGCCTGGCCCCGATTGCCCTCGGTGAGTTCGCCCGCCAGGCCCTCGAACAGCAACGCGGTGAGCGTCACGGTGTCGTCCTGCTCGGCGCTGAGGGCGGCCGGTGGGGCGCCCTGCGGGCGTCCGCGCGCGAGCTGCGCCTGCAGTTCCTCACGCAGAGCCTGGGCGCTGCGGATCTCGCGCCGGGCCGCGTCGGCCACGTCGGTGACATGGCCCTGCAACGCGTGCAACGCCGTCTGCAGTTCGTCCTCGGTGGCCAGGGTCGGCGGGACCACCGTCGCGCCGGGATGGGTCGAGCGACTGGCGAGCAGGGTACGGAGTCCCTCAAGCACGCCGATGTGGCCGTCGGTGGCGCGCGTGTCGGTTGGCTCGGGCGCGGGCTCGCGCGGCGCGACCGGATGCTGGACCCGCGCGTTCGGAAACGCGCGCAGGCCGGGCAGGATGCCGCGTGCGAGGAAATGCGCGTTGAGGGCGGCGTAGAAGCCGTCCATCGGTGCGAAGACGTGGGTCTCCATGGCCTTGAAAAGCAGCCCCGCGTGCGACGGGTCCAGGGGCATGGGGCGTGAGGCCGCGTCGAGCGCGGCGGCGAGGGCGCGTGGGCCGACCGGCAGGGTGCCGCCTTCCAGCGGCGCGCTACCCGCCAGCACCGCCATGCGGTAGCCGAGTTCGAAAAGGTTCGTCGCGCTGCGCGACTCGGCGCGCGCGGCGAGGCTGGCAAGCGCGTCGCTGCGCTCCTGCTCGCCGGGATCCACCAGGCTCAGGCCCGAGGGCAACGCCTCGGCGGCCCCGCGCGGCAGATCGTCGCCCAGCCGCCGGAAGCGCTCGGTGAGAAAGGCGGCAAAGCGCTGGCGGAAGGCCGGCCCCTCGCGTTCGACGATCGCACGGCTGTCGAAGCAGGCCTGTTGCTCGAGGTGATTGCGGGTGCCCTCGGCGACGGCGAACAGTCGCGCATCGAGATCGGCCAGGGCGGCGCGCAACGGCGTGTCGAGCCAGTTCAGGCATAACGACAGTCCCTGCTGCGCCTCGCGTTCGGCGCGCGGCGACAGGGGCACGGGATTCTCGCCCGCCCGGCGGGTCGTCGGCGGCATGCCTGGTTTCATCGTGAGGGGTCCTCCCCGACCCTGCGCGAGTTTAGAAGGCCGCCCATGCTTCGCGCCAGCGTTCGCACGCCTGAATTCGGCTAGGACGGATGGCCTAGGTGGGGCCGTCCGCTCAGGCCATGAAGGCTTCGATCACGTCGTTGAGGAAACGCTGGCCGAGCGCGGTCGTATGCAGACAGGCCGGATCGTCGTGGAGCCAGCCCTTGCGGATGCACACGGCCAGCGGTGCCGCGATGGCGTCCAGGGGGAGTCCCGTCCGCTGGCTGAAATCATCCAGTGGCACGCCGTCGACCAGGCGCAGCGCGTTGAGCATGTATTCGAAGGGCAGGTCGTCCGCGGCGATGACGCTGTCGCCCCCGATTCGGGCCGGCTCGCCCGCGGTGGCGAGAAACGCGGCGGGCAGGCGTGTCTTCCAGCGACGGCGCACGCCGTTCGCGTCGCTCACCTTGCCGTGCGCCCCCGCGCCGATGCCGAGGTAGTCGCCGAAGCGCCAGTAGTTGAGGTTGTGTCGGCAACGGCGGTCGTCCAGGGCGTAGGCGGACACTTCGTACTGCCCGTACCCGGCGTCGGCCAGATAGGCCTGACAGGCGTCCTGGATGGCCCACGCCGCGTCGTCGTCGGGCAGGGGCGGGGGATTGGCAGCGAACGCCGTGTTCGGCTCGAGGGTGAGCTGGTAATGCGACAGATGCGTCGGCGCGAGCGCCACCGCGCGGCGCACGTCGTCCAGTGCACCATCGAGCGTCTGCTCCGGCAGTGCGTACATCAGGTCGATGTTGATGTTGTCGATGCCGGCATCCTGGGCCTGGCGAACGGCATCGGACGCCTCCTGCGAGGAATGGATGCGGCCCAGGCGGTGCAGCTTGTCGTTGTCGAAGCTCTGCACGCCGAACGAGATGCGGTTGACGCCCGCCGCGAGGTAGCCGTCGAAACGCCCGTGCTCGACCGTGCCCGGGTTGGTTTCCAGGGTGACTTCCGCGCCAGCGTCGAAGGGGAGGCGCGCGCGGGCACCGTCGAGGAAGCGATGCACGAGTTCAGGTGAAAAAAGGCTTGGCGTGCCGCCGCCGAAGAACACGCTGTGGATCGCCCGGCCATGCACCGCCGCGCCGAAATCCCGCAGGTCGGCATCGAGATCGGCCAGCAGGGCGTCGACGTAGGCCGCGTAATCGGGCGTGCCCCGCACGCCGTGCGAATTGAAGTCGCAATAGGGGCATTTGCGCACGCACCAGGGCATGTGCACGTACAGCGACAACGGTGGCGGCACCCGACTCATGCCAGTTCGTTCAACCGCGCTTGCAGGGCGGCCAGCGCCTGGCCGCGGTGGCTGATGCGGTTTTTCAGGGCGGTGTCGAGTTCGGCCGCGCCGAGGTCGGAGCCGTCCGGGAGGAACAGCGGGTCGTACCCGAAGCCGGCGGTGCCGCGGGGCGCCTCGAGGACGCGACCATGCCAGCGACCTTCGGCGATCAGCGGCGCCGGGTCGTCCGCGTGCCGCAGCACCACCAGCACTGCGATGAAGTAAGCGCCGCGCCGCGACATCGGCACGCCATCGAGTTCACGCAGCAGCTTGGTG
>CAJYHU010000174.1 GCA_913774655.1 uncultured Luteibacter sp.
CTGCGCCTGCGCTTCCAGCAGCAGTTGCTTGCATGGTTTCGCGGCCAGGGCGGCGATCGCCAGCTCCTGGCCATGCGCGCGACCCTCGACGCCATCGCGGCGCGTTGCTACACCATCGGTGGCCGCCGCCTGTGGTGGATCGCCGCGGGCGTGATCGAAGGCCTCGAGCGCGGCGTGCTGCCGGGCCATGAAAAAGATGTCCGCCAGCTCATCGGACGGGTGGATCGCTCGATCCGCGAGATGATGGAGCACGGCGAAGATGCGCTGCTCGGCGGCGACGCCGAAGACCTCGCCCGCAAGCTGCTCTACTACGTCGCGCAGGCGCGCCCGGGCAGCGAGCGCATCGACGAGTTGCGCAACACCTATCGCCTCGACGGCCTGCTGCCGCGCGAGGCCGAGCTGGAACACGCCCGCGGCTCGATCTCCGGGCACAACCGCGCGCTGCTCGACACCGTGTCGGCGGCCATCAAGGAAGACCTGCTCCGGGTGAAGGAGTCGCTCGACCTGTTCCTGCGGCGCCCCGACGGCGATCCTGCGCAGCTCGGCCCGCAGGCCGACGTGCTCGACCGCGTGGGCGACACGCTCGGCATGCTGGCGCTCGGCGTGCCACGACGGGTGGTCGGCGAACAGCGCCGCATCCTCGGCGACATCGCCGCCGGCACCCGCGCGCCGGACGAAGAGGCCTTGCTGGACGTCGCCGGCGCGCTGCTTTATGTCGAAGCCTCGCTCGACGATCACATCGATCGCCTGGGCGCGGAAAGCGACATCCCCGGTGGCGACACCGGCACGTCGCCGCTGCCTCGCAGCGAGGCGCGGCACATCCTGTCCTCGCTGATGCGCGAGGCCACCGCCAACACGTCACGGGTGAAGGAGGCCATCGTCGCCTTCGTCGAGTCGTCGTGGGACCACGCGCAGCTCGACGGCACGCCCGGCATGATGGGCGAGATCGGCGGGGCGATGCGCATGCTCGGCGCGGCGCGGCCGGCGGAACTGGCCGACGGCATCGGGTTGTTCATCCATCGCGAATTGCTCGGCGACCGCCGCGTGCCCAACGGTACGCAGATGGACCGGTTGGCGGACGCGCTCGCCGCGCTGGAGTATTACCTCGAGGCCGCGCGCGAACACCGCGGCGGCCTGGAGCACATCCTCGACGTGACCCAGCAGAGCCTGGCCGAACTCGGCTACTGGCCGGTGCCGGTCGACGAGGCCGACACGGCGCACGAACCGATGGGCGCCGAGACGCTGGAGGCGATCGAAAGCGCCGCTATCGAACACATCGCGGTGCCGGCGACGAGCGAAGACCCAGGCGAGACGGTTTCCAGTTTCGCCGACAGCTTCGACCTGCTCGACGAGCCACCCACCGACGCCGAAGTGGATGCCGAAGCGGCGGCTGGCCTGGCCGACGCGGTCGAGCCGGTGCATGACATCGTCCCGCCGGCCCCTGAGCCGCCGGTCGACGACTGGGTCGAGATCGAGGAAGACATCGAGCAGGAAGTCGGCGGGCACGGCATGGCCGAGTTCGCCGGTTTCCAGATCACCGTCGACGGCATCGACGATGAAATCCGCGAGATCTTCCTGGAAGAAACCCAGGAAGAGATCGACAATCTCACGGCGGCGCTCGGCCCGTGGATGGCCGAACCGGAGAAGCCCGAAGCGCTGACCCCGATCCGCCGGTCGTTCCACACGCTCAAGGGCTCCGGCCGCCTCGTCGGTGCGCGTCTGCTGGGCGAGTTCTCCTGGAAGGTGGAGAACATGCTCAACCGCGTGCTCGACCGCACCATCGCGCCGCACGACGGCGTGCAGGCGCTGGTCCGTCACGCCGTTGACGCCTTGCCGCAACTGAAGGCCGCGCTGGAAGGCGCGGGCACGCCGTCCGCGCCGATCGCCGCCATCATGGAGACCGCCGATCGCCTCGCGATGGGCGATAACGCGTTCGTCGAAGAGGTCGCGCGCAACGCGGTGCATACCGTGCGCACGAAGGTGAAACGTCGCGTGCCGCGCGACACCCTCGCCGACGTGCCCACCGCCGCGTTCGCCGCCTACGGGCAATCGCCGTCGCCCGCGCCGGAACCGGAGCCCGTCGCCGACCTGCCGTATACCCCGCCGGCGTTGCCGCCGGTGGACGCGGTGCTGCTCGATATCCTGCGCACCGAGGTCGCCCAGTACCTCACGGTGATCCGCGCCAACCTCGCCCAGGCGCAGCACGGCGAGCTGCCGGTGGACGATGGCCTGCTGCGTGCGGTGCACACCCTGCACGGCGCCATCGGCATGGTGGACATCCCGGTGCTGATCCAGGTGCTGGCGCCGCTGGAAGGCCTGATCAAACGCGTGCGGGCGTCGGGCGAACCGTTGCGTGGCGATGGCGTGCATGTGTTGCGCGACGCCGCGGATCTGGTCGACCATGTCATGGCGCTCTTCGATACGCCCGAGGCGCAGGTGCCCGACGTCGCGGCGCTGGCGGCGCGGATCACCGCGCTTCGCGACGAGCAGCCTGAGGCGACGGTCGCGCACATTCTTTACGAGCCCGACCCGGTCTCGCCCGACGGCGACGAAGCGGTGGCCGCCCCGTCCGCCGTGACCGGTCATGACGACGTCGGCACGGATGACGCGAGCGAAGCGTCGCACATGCTCGATATCGACGCATCCGACGTCCTCGGCACGCTGCCCGAGGAGCCCGCGCGGGAACCGGTAGAGGATGCGTTCGCCGAACCCGCGACGCAACCCGACGACGCGCATGCCGAGGCCTTGCCGGACCATGCGTTCGCCGAGCCACCGGCAGAACACGTCGACGCGAATCCCGAGACGCCGTCGGACGAACCCGTGCAGCCATGGGCGGACGTTGCGTCGAGTGAACTCGCCGCCGAGCCTGTCCACGCGCATGCGCACGACCACGACGGACACGCCGCGCCGTCGGGCGACGCTGATATGGAGGCTGCGCTGGACGCGGAACTCGCCGCCCACGACGCCGCGCCGGTCGAGCCCCTGCCGAACGCCTCCGGGCACGACGAATTGCCGCCGGTCGATCTGCCGGCGTTGGAAAGCCTGCTTGCCGAGGGCGACCTGACGGCCGAATTCCTCGCCGCCTACGACGACGAACCCGCCGATCGAGCCGAGGGCACGGTGCGTCCCATCGCGGCCTTCGACGCCGAGGAAGAGGCGAAATGGCGCGTGCTCGACGCTGAGTGGCAGGCGGCTGAGTCCGACGACGACACGACGCCCGGCGACGCGACCGGGGCCGTCGAACCGGCCGACGAGGCATCGGCTGAGCCCGTTGAACGCGACACGATTCTGCAGGACTACGAGACCGCCGCTGAGCCGCTCGATGCGGCGCCGCTGCCGCCGCCCGTGTCCCATGACGACGAGGTGGAAGACGGGCCGACCCCGTCGGTCGCACCCGATGCGGGGGCCTTGGAGGCGGAGCGCGGCGACGGAGACGACGCCGCGCTCGCGGCTCCCGTCGTAGACACGCACGGCGACGCCGGGCAGGACGCGTCCACCGACGAGCACGACGGCACCGTCGCCGAACCCACGATAGCGATCGACGATGCCGACGCGGCCTCGATCGCGACCGGGGAGTACGTCATCGCCGATGAGCCGCCCGCCGAGTCGCGCATCGACCACGATGCTGCGTCCGTGCCCGAGCGCTCTCCCTACGCCGACATCGACCCCGACCTGCTCGAGGTGTTCGTCGAAGAAGGGGGCGAGATCCTCGACCACGCCGACGGCGCGCTCGCCGCGTGGCGTGCCGAACCGCAGCAGGCCGAGCACGTGGCCGCGCTGCAACGCGACCTGCACACCCTCAAGGGCAGCGCGCGCATGGCCGGCATGGCGCCGGTGGGCGACCTCGCCCACGCGATGGAAACCCTGCTCGACGCCGTCGCGGGTGGCCGCGGGGGCGATCGCGCCGACATTGAAGCCATGGAGGCCGGCTTCGACCGGCTGCACGGTATGGTGCAGGCGATCGCCCAGGGCCAGCCGATCGCGCTGGGCGACGCCGACATCGAACCGTTCGCTCGCCTGGCCGGCGCGCCCATCGCACCGGACACGCTCACCGCCGAGAGCTATCGCGAAGAACGTGCGCCCACGCCCGCACCGATGCGCGAGCTGCCCGAACTGCTTCCCGAATTCGAGGAAGACGACGTCCAGCGGGCCACGCAGGAGCAGATACGCGTGCGCGCGGACATGCTCGACACGCTGGTGAACCACGCAGGCGAGGTGTCCATCTACCGGTCGCGCCTCGAACAGCAGACAGCGAGCTTCCGTGCCGCGCTCACCGAACACGAGCAGACGGTCGAGCGCCTGCGTAGCCAGTTGCGCATGCTCGAGATCGAAACCGAAACGCAGATCATCGCGCGTTACCACCAGGAGCATCGCGACAACGCGGCCTCGGCATTCGATCCGCTCGAACTCGATCGCTTCTCGCAGTTGCAGCAGTATTCGCGTGCACTGGCCGAGTCGGTGTCCGACCTGGTGTCCCTGCAGACCATCCTTGACGACCTGACCCGCCAGTCGGAAACCCTGCTGCTCCAGCAGCAGCGGGTGAACGCCGAGCTGCAGGAAGGCCTGATGCAGACCCGCATGCTGCCGTTCGACGCGCTGGTGCCGAACCTGCGCCGCACGTTGCGCCAGGCCGCGTCCGACGTGGGCAAGCGCGCGCAACTGGTGGTGGAGGGCGCCAACGGCGAAATGGACCGCAACATGCTCGAGCGCATCAAGGCGCCGTTCGAGCACATGCTGCGCAACGCCGTGGCCCATGGCATCGAACCCCCCGCTGCGCGCGAATCCTCGGGCAAGAACCCCGAAGGCACGGTGCGCATCCGCGTGGCCCGAGAGGCGACGGAAATCGTGGTGCGCCTGTCCGACGACGGTGCCGGCATGGATCGCGACGCGATCCGGGCCAAGGCGATCGCGCGCGGTCTGTTACGCAGCGATGCACGCGTGTCGGACGAGCAGATCTTCCAGCTGACCCAGGTGCCGGGCTTCTCCACCGCCGAGACGATCACCCAGGTCGCCGGTCGCGGCGTGGGCATGGACGTGGTGGCCAACGAGATCAAGCAGCTCGGCGGCACGCTTGGCATCGAATCGGTGCGCGGTGAAGGCACCACCTTCGTCATGCGCCTGCCGTTCACCCTCGCGGTGACCCAGGCTTTGATCGTGCGCATCGGCGAAACCAGCTTCGCCATCCCGATGACCTCGGTGCATGGCGTGGCGCACGTCGAACCCAACGAACTGGCCCATCGCATGGCCGACGAGCGCCCGTCGTTCGATTACGCCGGCGAGGACTACGCGATCCACGACCTGCCGCAACTGCTGGGCGTGCACACGGTCTCGGCCGACGAGGGCGAGGTGCCGCTGCTGATCGTGCGCGCGGGCGACCTTCGCGCCGCGATCCGCGTCGACGCCGTGCTCGGCTCGCGCGAAATCGTGGTCAAGCCGGTCGGCCCGCAGGTCAGCTCCGTGCCGGGCATCCTCGGCGCGACCATCATGGGCGACGGCTCGGTGCTGGTCATTCTCGACCTTGCCCCCCTGGTGCGCCACGGCGTGGCCCGCCGCGCGTTCGAGGCCGAGGCCGAACGGCCGCAGGCACCGCGTGCGCAGGACGAGGTGCGCGTGCGCCCGCTGGTGATGGTGGTGGACGACTCCATCACCATGCGCAAGGTCACCGGCCGCGTGCTCGAACGCCACGGCTTCGAGGTGATGACGGCGAAGGACGGCTTGG
>CAJYHU010000175.1 GCA_913774655.1 uncultured Luteibacter sp.
CCGGCCATGGCGAAGCTGATGTTGAACGCCATCGGCTTGAACATCTTGCCTTCGAGCCCCTGCAGGCTGAACAGTGGCAGGAACACCACGATGATGATCAGGATGGCGAACGCGATGGGCGCGGCGACCTCACGTGCGGCCTGCAACACGGCGGAGGTCTTATCTACCGTCTCGCCGTGCTCAAGCCGCTCGGCCATGATGCGGAACGCGTTTTCCACCATCACCACGGCGCCATCGACCATCATGCCGATGCCGATGGCCAGGCCCGCCAGGGACATCAGGTTGGCCGACAGGCCGGTCTTGGCCATGCAGATAAACGCGATCAGCATGGCCAGGGGCAGGGTCACGACGACGATCAGGGCGCTGCGCAGCTCGCCTAAAAACAGGAAGAGGATGAGCGCCACGAGGAGGGCACCTTCGATCAACGCTCGAACCGCCGTGCCCACGGCCGCATCCACCAGGTCCGTACGCTCGTAGACAGGCTTGATCACGGTGCCTTCGGGCAGCGCCTGCTTGACCGTGTCCAGCTTCGCCTTCACGGCGTCGACCACGCTCTTGGCGTTTTCGCCGATGCGGGCCAGTGCCTGGCCCATGACCACTTCCTTGCCGTCCCGCGTGACGGCGCCGGTGCGGGGAGCACCGGCCTCGGTGACCGCCGCGACGTCCCGAACGTAGATCGGGGTGCCGTTTTCGGTCTTCAGGACGATATGGCCGATGTCCCTGGCGTCTTTGACCCGGCCGAGCCCGCGCACCAGGTACTGCTCGCGGCCGACATCGATGACGTTGCCACCGACCTGTGCGTTATTGGCTTCCAACGCCTGGATGACGTCCCTGAAGCTCAGGTCGTGGGCGATAAGGCGCATGGGATCGATGCGCACCTGGTACTGCTTTTCCTGGCCACCCCATGAGGTGACGTCGTCGACGCCGGGTGCCGTGCGCAGGATAAGCCGCACGGTCCAGTCCTGCAGCGTGCGCAGGTCCATGTCCGACGGGGCCGTCTTCAGCGTTTCATCCGCCCGTTCGACGGTGTACCAGAACACCTGACCAAGGCCCGAGGTATTGGGGCCCATTTCGGGTTTGCCGTAGCCGGCCGGGAGGCGATCACCCACCTGCTGCAGGCGCTCGTTGACCAGCTGGCGAGCGAAGTAGATGTCCATGTCGTCTTCGAAGTACACCGAGACGTAGGACAGTCCGAAGAGGCTGACCGAGCGGATCGCCTGGACGTTCGGCAGGCCGGCAAGGGCCGACTCCACCGGGGTGGTCAGCAGCGGCTCAACGTCCTCCGCGGCCAGGCCCGAGGCTTCGGTGTAAACGTTCACCTGCACCGGCGTCACATCGGGGAACGCATCGATCGGCAACGTGCGCACCGCCCGATAGCCGAGGGCGGCGACGACCACGAACGCGATGACGACGAGGACCTTGTACTTCAGCGAGAGTGCGACGAGACGTTCCAGCATCACTCGTCCCCCAGCTGCGAGCGGAGGATTCGCGCCTTGAGCGTGAACGCGCCCTTGCTCACGTACGGCGTGCCTTGCGTGAGACCCTGCTTGATGTCGGTCCAGCCGTCGCGCGTCTCGCCCACGTCGACGGGCACCGGCTCGAACTGGCCCGGCTTTTTGCCTCTGACGAATACCGTGGGTTGGTTCTGCAGGAGGACGACAGCCTCTGCCGGCACCGCGAGCTGCTGCGCCTGCGAGGTGATGGCGATACGGGCTTCAACGAGTTCTCCGGGGTGAAGGCGGTCTTTGTCGTTGGGCACGTCGATCCGAACGTCGACGGTACGCGTCCTCTCGTCGGTCTGGTGCGCGCGCTGGATCACCTTGCCCTGCGTTTCCGAGTCATGCGCGACGATGGTGGCGGGGGCACCGGGATGGACCTGTTCGGCGACCGCCGGGGCCAGTCGGGCATCGACCCACACGGAGGATTCGGCGACAACGGTAAACAGCGCGCGACCGGGCTCGATGCGCTCGCCGACGATGAAGCTGTCCGTGGTCACACGGCCGTCCTGCGGGGCGATGAGTTCGAAGCGGCCGTCCGCCGCCGACGAGCCGCGCTTGACGAGTGCGCTGATCTGGCCATCGGAGAGACCGTAGGCCTTGAGCTTGGCCCTGGCCTGATCGCGCTGTACGAGCGACTCGTTATAGCGTCGCGCCGACACGGCCTCCGGGCCGAGCGATGACACACGCGCCCAATCCTGGGCGGCGACGATCAGCTCGCCCTGGGTCTGGGCGACGTCGACGCTCGACAGAACGACGAGCGGCTGCCCTTTCCTCACCACGTCACCCCGCTTGACCTTGCGAGCGACCACCTGCGAAGCGACCCGAGGAGAGACCAGCGCGGTGGCGTAGGCATCGACCTTGACCTCGCCGGGAGCGCGGACCTGATCGGTCACGGAGCGCAGCGCGGCGTTGGCGACGACGATCCCGGCCTCCTTGATGGCGGCCGCGTCGAGCGCCAACGGATGGAATGCGGGGGCATCGCTCGCCGGTGGGGCTTGCCCGGCGACGGCAGCGCGAGGTGACGCGACGGTCAGGGCGACGGCGAGCGTCACGGCGGTAAGACGGAACGAATCACGCATCATGGCGAAGCATCCTTGGAGGTGCCGTCGACCCATTCGGTCAGGCGGCCGGAGGCGGCGAGAAAGTCGAACCACGCCTGCCAGGTCTGGCTTTCGAGAGCGATGCCCGACAGAGCGGTGTCGAGGCTTTGCTTGAGCTGCACCAGGTAATCGGACGTGCTGATCTCACCGGACCGCCAAAGCCTGTCGAGCAGGTCCGCGCGCTCGTCGAAGGCGCCGGCGCGACCCTGCCGGAACCCCGCGCTCGCTGCGCGCATCGCCTCATAGGTCATTCCGGTTTGCTTGAACACCGCATCCGAACGCAGCTCGGCGGCGCGAAGGGAGGCGAATGCGGCGTCCGCATCGGCCCGCGCCGCGCTCACCTGGTCACGCCCGCTCGCGAGGTTCGGGATCGGGATCGAGACGCTGATGCCGATGACGCGGTCGGTGCGGGGCCCGCTGCGTACCTGGCCGCCGGTCAGGCTCAGCGTGGGATCCGGGCGACGGTTGCGATCGGCCACGGTCACCGCGGCATCGGCACGGTCCTGCTCGGCCTTTGCCTGTCGCCGTTCGGGGCGCTCGATGGTCGGGACCGGCGACACGGCCCCGGCCATAGGCGGCAGGGCCCGTGGAAGCTCGGGAAGTGGACCGTCCGGGTTCCCGCCGAGGGTGGCTAGCGCCGAGCGCGCCGCGAGTTCCTGGGCGTCGAGCGTCGATTGCTGGACCTGGGCCTCGCCGAGGGCCAGGCCGGCCAGGTCACGCTCGGGCCGGCTGATGTCGCCGACGTTGAAGCGCTGTTCGGCCAGGCGGTCGAACTGGCGCATCAGCGCGACGCGGCGCCGACCCAGCGCGCTTTGTCGCCGCGCGAGCGCCGTGGTCGACCAGGCCTTGAGCCATTCGAGGGCCACGTCGCGACGCTCGAGCATAGATGCCGCCTCGCGTGCACGGACCTCGGCGTCGCTTTCGGTGACACGGGCATCGCGCTTATCGAAGACGTCCAGCGTCAGGCTTGCGCCGACGGTGCGACGATCGACGTCCGCGTTCTCACCATCGAGTTGGACGGAGGGGGTATAGACGGGCCGCCCGGCCGCCTTGGCACGCTCCTGGGCGGCGCGAAGGCGGGCATCAGCGGCCTGGATCCGGGGGCTCTTCTGCCAAAGATCCTGGATCGCCGCCCGCAAGGCGGGCGGCGGCGTGGGCAACGAGTTCGTCTGGCCCATCGCCGGCGAAGCGATGGACGATACGGCAAGCAGCACGCACACCACGCCCTTGGGCGCTGCACGTAGCACGAACATGAGGGGATACTCCTAAGATACGCGCGCGTCACACCGCTGCGGAGGACGCAGCGGTGCACCAAAGCAGGCGCTTAGGCGATCGGTGGCCGCAAGGGCGATGCCAGGATGCGCACCGTCGGTGCGATCGGCGGGTGGATGTCTATCGAGTCAAGGGCGAGGTGGGCGGCGACCACCAGGGCGGGTGCCGGCAGCGTCGAAGCATGGGCACAGGCGCAGTGACAGCCACCGCCCTCGCCCAGCATGCAGTCGTCGACGCTCACGGCGCCTGCGTCGGCTACCGCGACCAGGTGCGTCGCATGGCCTTCGGGGCCAGGGATCATCGCGATTCCCTGACCGTCGAGCAGGCACGCGCTCGCGCTGGCTATCTTGAGGAACACCGCGAACGCCAACAGCACCCACACGCCCCGGTGGGTGCGAAGACGTTGAAGACGCATGGCGGGGCGGCTCGACATAACCACCGAGAATACGGGCGCAAACGCGTGTTAGACAATCACGCCGGCGATCGCGGCTCCCAGCCGAACACGTCGTCGAGCGGTTTGCCGAACACATCGGCGATGCGAAACGCACACTCGAGGCTGGGCGAGTATTTGCCCGCCTCGATCGCGGCAATGGTCTGCCGCGTGACGCCGACACGCTGGCCGAGCTCCGCCTGAGTCATTTCGCCGGCCATAAAGCGAAGCGTGCGGATGCTGTTGGTGATGCGTTTCTCAGGCACGCAGGCCTCGCCGGTAGCCGACAACGATCAGGCCGTGACGCACGACCTCGGCCAGCGCGATGGCAAAGACCGCGGCGTTGACGATGTCCATGCCTTGCTTGTCGAACGGCATGACGCAGCCGACCAGGATCATGCCGACCATCAGCACGCGATAGGCCACTGCGGAGGCCTTGTGCTCGATGGCCCGGTCGCGTTCGTCTTCGGCATCATCGGGTCGCCGGCGCCACCGCTGCGCCAGCCATGTGCCGCCCGCGACGAGTCCGAGCACGCCAAGCGCCGCGGCCAGCAAGCCGATGCGCAGGGCGATGGACGACGCGTCGGGCCTGACAAGGGCGAGGGTCGAGAAATACGCGCCGAAGATCACGATCAGGGCGCTGAGCCAGACCCGCGCGAAACGCTCGTTAGGCAGCATACGAAGACCCCCCGTCTGAGATGAGGGGATCAATGTATAACGGGCTTCACTTCATGTCAAATATTTTTTACATGAAGGTTTATTCCGGGAGGAGCGCGGCGAGCCGCTCGTGGAGCACGCCCTTGCGCCAGCCTTCCAGTGCCTCCGGCCAGGTGCCCGCGCTCATGACGTACTCCTCCAGCGAACGACGCGAACAGAGCAGGCCGGCCGGCAGGTCAAGCTGTGTCGCGAGTTCATCGACGACGGTGCGCATCTCGTTGATGGCGCGCTTGGCGTCCCCGAACGGATGGCCGATGACCGGCGCCGTGGCGGCAATCTCGTCGGGCGACACCGGCGCCTGCAAGACGGCGAAGAGTTCGTCGCGCTGTTGCGAACGCAAGGCGCGGGTGCCACGCGTGCGTTCTTCGAGGGCGGCGAGGGTGGCCGCGGGCTTGTCGACGAGATCGGAAGAGCGTCGTGTAGGGAAAGAGTGTAG
>CAJYHU010000176.1 GCA_913774655.1 uncultured Luteibacter sp.
CTTCGGAAGAGCGTGTGGCGGCCGCGACGGCCGTCCGGGCCGTGGCGCCCGGCACGGCGCGGGCGAAAACGCCGCGCCTGCGGGGTCGCGTGATGGTGGTGATCGACGACGGGCTCGCCTTCCTGCATTCGCACTTTCGCACCGCCGCAGGCGACCGCACCCGCATCGCCTGGCTCTGGGACCAGGACCCGCGGCGCACAGCCCCGCCGGACGGCCTGCCACGGGCCCGCGATGGGGCGAGTCGGGGCGCCGCTGATTCGCCCTGGGCGCCGCCCCTGGGCTTTGGCTACGGCCGCGTGCTGGACGCCGCGGCCATCGACCGCGCGCTGGCGCGCGTCACCGTGCACGGCGAGGACGAATCGCAGGTCTATGCCTCGCTGGGCTATGCCGACCGGGTGCGACACGCGCTGACGCACGGCACCCACGTGGCCGACCTGTGCTGCGGCCACCGGCTGCCCGGGTCTGCGGCCCACGGGCCCGACGCCGCCGGTGGCGACGACACGCACATCCTGCTCGTGCAGCTGCCGCCTCGTACGGTGGCCGACACCTCGGGGGGCGGTCTGGCCAAGCACGCGCTGGATGCGCTGGCCTACGCCCTCGACCACATCGCCGACGACGCGAGCGTGGTGGTCAATCTCAGCTACGGCGCGACCGCCGGACCGCACGACGGGCGGACGCTGTTCGAACGGGCACTCGACGGCATGTGCAGCGCCGCGCGCCAGCGGTTGCGCCATTTCGCTCTGGTGCTTCCGGCGGGCAACCAGTTCGAGTCGGGTGGCCACGCGGCCCTGGGGGTGCCGCCGGGGGAGACCGCGCGGCTGTCGCTGCAGGTCCGTGCCGAAGATCCGACCGAGAGTTTCTGCGAGTTGTGGGTGGACGCCGGGGTGCCGCCGCAGGACCTGCGGATCGAGGTCCGGGCACCCGATGGCACGCATCTGCGCGCGCGCCTGGGCGGGGTCGCCTATGACGCAGCGACGCCGCAAGCGTCGATGTGCTCGCTCTCGTGGACCGCGGACGCGGCAGCGAGTCCGGGACGCTCGATGGCGCTGCTGGCCCTGCTGCCCTCGCGCAGCCTGGCGCCAGGCCGCAGGAACGCCCCGGCCGGGCTCTGGACCATCGCGGTCACCAATCGGGGTGCCGATGCGGTCGGCCTGCAGGCGTGGGTTCAGCGCGACGAGGCGATCGGCCACGCGCCCTTCCCGGCGCGGCAGGCGCTGTTTCCCTCGGCCCGGCCCCGGCAGCCGCAGGCGGCCGACGACGTGCCGACCGACGCGGTGAAGCGACGCGCCACGGGCAACAGCATCGCCAACGGCACGATGCCCATCGTGGCCGGGGCCTGCGTCGCGTTGTCGGCCCGCCCGTCCAGCTACACCTCGGCCGCAGCCGCGGGACTGGCGCCGGGGCGCACGCGCTGGCCCGATCTGTGCGCGCCGGGTGACCTGAGCGAGTCGATGCCGGGCATCGACGCTGCAGGCACGCGCAGCGGCCTCACCGTGCGCATGAACGGCAGCAGCGTGGCCGCGGCGCAGGTGTCGCGCGCGGTCATGAACCTGTTCGCGGAGGGCACGCTGCGCCGACCTGACAACGACGCGATCGTGCACGCCGTGATCCGTAGACACGGCGAATTCGCGCATGCCGGGCATCCGCGCAGCGCCATCAGCCGCGCGCGCGTCGGTGCCGGCTGGATCTTCAGCCGGCCCGGGCAGGTCGTGCCCTAGCCGACGGCGCGCGCGCCGTCGCGTCGAGGAGAGGGACAAGCGGGGAGCCGGTGCATGGCCTTCCCGGCGGCGCTGCCTCGGTCCGCGAACTGCCAAGGGAAACTACCTAGAAACTTTCGCATCCAGCGTCAACTTCGTCACGTAGTCACCTCCAGGCGGCGGCGTCGCGCCTCCTCCGTTACCCCACTCCAACGTCAAGAGGTGATGTCCATGAGAAGGTCCCGAATCCCACTGCAAGCGTGCTCGCTCGCCTTGGTCGCCCTGGCTGCCGCAGGTGCCCATGCCTCGAGCCACCGCGAGGCGCCGTCGATCGCGGGCATGCCGAAGCTCGATGCCACCGACTTCTACATGTTCCGCAGCTACGAGCCCAATCGTGCGGACTACACGACCCTCATCGCCAACTACCAGCCCGACCAGGGGCCCTACGGCGGCCCCAACTACTTCACCATGGATCCGAACGGGCTGTACGAGATCCACATCGACAACACCGGCGGCGGGTCGGAAAGCCTCACCTTCCAGTTCCGTTTCACCAACACGTTGCGCGACATCCAGCTTCCGATCTCGGGTCAGCAGGTGTCGATCCCGCTCGTGCAGGCGGGCCCCATCACCGGGCCGAACCAGGCCACCAGCAACCTGCGTGAGACATTCACGCTCACGGTGGTGCGCGGCGATCGGCGCAAGGGCACTGCGGCAGCGGTCACCAACGCAGCCAACGGCTCGGCCACCTTCGATCGGCCCACCGACAACATCGGCGAGAAGACCTTCGGCGGCCCGTCCGGCTATGCCGCCTATGCGGCGCAACACGTCTACACCGTCAACATCCCGGGCTGCTCGTCGCCCGGGCGGGTGTTCGCCGGCCAGCGGCAGGACCCCTTCGCCGTCGCGCTGGGACAGGTGTTCGATCTGATCAACCTCAACCCGCTGGGATCGACGAGCGCCAACGCCAGCACGCTCGCCACGCGCAACGTGAGCACCCTGGCGCTCGAAGTGCCGACCACGTGTCTGACGGCGGGCGGCAACGGCACCATCATCGGCGGCTGGACCACGGCCAGCGCCCGCCAGGGCCAGCTGGTGGCCAGCCCGGCCAAGCGCGGTCACGGCACCGGCGTGCTGGCCGGTGGCGCCTGGGCGCAGGTGTCCCGCCTGGGCATGCCGCTCGTCAACGAGGTGGTGATCGGGCTGAAGGACAAGGACCGGTTCAACAGTTCCAAGCCCACGGACGATGGCCAGTTCGCCACCTACGTGACCAACCCCACTTTGCCGGCGCTCATCCAGACGCTCTTCCCCAGCGCGCAGGCACCGACCAACTTCCCGCGGACGGACCTCGTGGCCGCGTTCCTGACCGGCATCTCCGGGCTGAACCAGCCCGCCAACGTCAAGCCGTCCGAGATGCTGCGCCTGAACACGGCCATCGCGCCTACGCCGCTGGCCAACCAGAACAATCTGGGCGTCGCCGCCGGTGACAACGCCGGCTTCCCCAACGGTCGGCGCCCGGGTGACGACGTGGTGGACATCGAACTGCGCGTGGCCATGGGCGCCCTGTGTGTTCTGACCGGTGCCAACGATGCGCTGAAGGTCGGCTGCAAGCCCAGCGACGCGCCGGCCGGTGGTGCGGCGCTGACCGATGGCGCCCTGCAGAGCGCGGCTCAGTTCCCGGCGGCATTCCCTTACCTGAACGTGCCGCTGCCGGGCGCGGTCAATGCCCAATGAACCGGGCCACCGAGGTGATCGCATGAAGCAGACACAGTACTTTGCCCGCGGCGCGGTGGCCCTGGCGCTGGCGGCTGCCCTCGCCGCCTGCGGCGGCGGGGGTGGCGGCTCGTCCTATTTCCCGGCTTTCCCGGTCGGCAGCGCCCCGCCGGACACCGGCAATGGGAACGGGAATGGCAATGGAAACGGCAACGGTGGCGGCAATGGCGGTGGCGTGCCGCCGGTGCAGGTCAGCGCCTACGACGCCTTCGTGGCCTACGTCGTTGCGCTGGTGGCCACCAAGCTCGACCAGGAGGAGCCGGCGAACGTGGCTCAGTTCGATCCGCCGCCCACGTCCGAGACTGCCGACCCGGTCGCGACACCCTGACGCCCGCCATGCGTGCCTGGTTCGCGGCCGCCGCCCTGGGGTTGCTCTTCGGTGCGGTGGACGCGGCACCGCGCATCCCGCAAAGCGACGACTCGGTCGTGGAGTCCCTGCCGGCCATCGCGGGCTGGGCGTCGCTGAAGCGGCGTTTGAACGGCGCGACGCAACCGGGCCGCGCGGACGAAGCAACGGCGATCGCCACGTCCCGGGCCTACCTGGACCTGGCACGGGAGCAAGGCGACGCGCGTTACGCGGGGTACGCGATGGGCGCACTGCAGGCATGGAACGATCGCCCGGCGGCCGAGACACCTCCCGCCGTCCTGCTGATGCGCGCCACCGTCGCCCAGTACCTGCACGATTTCGACGGCGCCGAACGCCTGCTGCGCGCAGCCATCGCGCGCGACCCCAAGGATTCGCAGGCCTGGATCACCCTGGCCACCGTGCTGCGCGTGCGCGGTCGCTACGGCGAATCCGACACGGCCTGCCGGTCCGTCGGCCGCGCCGGGCCCGCCCTCTTCGCCATCGCCTGCCTCGCGGAAAACCA
>CAJYHU010000177.1 GCA_913774655.1 uncultured Luteibacter sp.
ACGACGCCTATGGCCTCGCCGACCTGACGGCACGCGAACGCGAGGTGCTGGGCCATATCGCCGAGGGGCTGGCCGACAAGGAGATCGCCGCCGAACTGGGCCTGTCGCCGAACACGGTGCGCAACCACGTGGCGGCGCTGTATTCGAAGATCGACGTACACAGCCGCGGCGAAGCCATCGTGTGGGCGCGCGAGCGCGGGGTAGCCGGTCCGCCCGGGCGCCCGAAGGGCCGCCGTCGCTGAGCCCGGCGCGAATGCACCAGTGAACCTGGTGCATTCGCATGTGGGCCCGCGCCACGTCCCTCGGCACGATGATCACGCCGGCCCACCCCTTCCACGCCGGCGCCCCTATCCCTCATGAGGATCATTCCATGGACAAGAACCGCACCGAAGGCGCCGTGCGCCAGGCCAAGGGCTCGATCAAGGAAGCGATCGGCAAGTTGACCGGCAACAAGCGCGTCGAACTGGAGGGCACCGCCGAGAAGAACGTCGGCAAGGTGCAGCGCAAGGCCGGCGAGGCGGCCGACGCGGTACGCGAAAAAACCCGCTGACCCTTTGCCCGTCCTGACGAGTGAACGCCCCGGCACCATGCCGGGGCGTTCTTTTCAGAGGGCTGGCGACGGGTCGGTTATGGCAGCGGCAGGCTGATCGAGTGCGACTTCATCGAGACCGACAGGCTCGGGAACGGATCCACACCCGACATGGTGGTGATATCGCTCACCGAGACCACCGTGCAGGTGTACTGCTGGAGGTTGGTGCAGAGGTAGGCACCCGTACCGACGCCCGGCTCGTAGATGGCCTTCCACGTATAGTCGGGCACCTTCACCTTATCGGCACCGATGGTGCTGTTCGAACCCGATTCAAATGCCGGCCCGGTCACCACGTAGACTTCGCCCTGATCGGTCGCGACCGAGCGCACGTAGTTTTCGATGCGCTCCCACTGGCCCGCGTTGAGCGAATGGAATTGCGGCACCACGTTGGCCATCGAGAAGGTTTCCTTCTCGTTCGTCAGCGTGGAGGCGTCGCCGGCCGGCGACATGTGGCCGCGGTCGTAGCCGCTGTTGGTGTAGTCGGACGACTGCGATCGATCGGCGGCCGGGATGCCGGTTTCCGCATGCCACGTGCCGGTGCGACCGATGGATTCCGCACCGGCGATCTGGTTGGCGGTGAGGTGTTCGGCCGAATACAGCGGGCCCTTCGTCACGCCCGACGCCAGCAGCGCGTATTCGGTGTGGCACACCTCGGTGGTGCGCGCGGTCAGCGACATGTCGATGGCGGGCTCGGTACCACCGACGAACAGATCCGGACACGCGGTGCCCGCGTAGCAGGAGCCGGACACGACGAAGCACGCGACGAACAACCAACCGCTAAGACGATTCATGTGATTTTTCCCCATGGGTGTAGTGCCACGAGTCTAGGTGCGTCATGTTTCAGTCCCGCGCGAATCGCTCGCATGAACCTGCGAAATCGTCGGTTTTGTGATCGGCGGCACGTCGATCGTGTTTTTTCCGAAAGGGGGCATGGCGCGGCGATGGTTTATGCCGTGTGCGAGCCGGGCAAGCGGCGGCATTGCTAGCCTCGTTGCGATCCAGAGGGTTCGCGGACACGGTCCGCTCCCACTCGCGCGCTGTCGCTACCGAAGGGTCAGGAGCCGATCGCATCGGCGATCCGCAGCGCCAGCCGGCACCCCGCCGACGCCGGGATCAGGCCGGTACGGAGGTCTTCACCGAGGCACCGAACGTCGCCCGCGCGGAGGCCAGCAGCGCGGCGACCGCGGGCTGCAGCAGCGCGCGTCCGATCAGCACGAGGTGGCTGCCCTCACCGGCGGTGCCGCTCGGTAGCGTGGTCGCGGGATACGCCACGCCCTGCACCGCGTGCACCACCAACGGCGCGGCATCCGAGCGGCAACGCACGATGCCCTTGAGCCGCAGCAGCTCACGGCCTGCCACGCCGATCAGCAGGTCGAGCCATCCCGCGAAAGCGTCTTCCTCGACCCATCCGGGGATAACGATGCTCGCACTGGGCATCGACATGCCGTGGTCCATCGGCGGCAGCGCCGACGGCCCGGTGCGCCACCCGGTCGGCGCGAGATCGAACGGCCTGGCCACATCCCGATCGACTACTTCGGCGACCGGATTGATCGACGCGATCCACCGACGCACATCAGACTCGACGCCTGGCCCGGCCAGATCGGTCTTGCCCAGGACGACGCGATCGGCCGCGCCCACCTGGCGGACGATCTCCTCGTGTTCACCGCTGGCGTGCAGGACGGTGATCGTATCCACCACCGTCACCACGCCGTTCAGCCGGTAATGGGCGGCCACGCGGAAGTCGCGGTGCATGATCGCGGTGACACTCTCCGGGGTGGCCAGGCCGGTGGTCTCGATCGCCACCGCATCGAAATCACGCTGGCCTCCGCGCGAAAAACGCCAGATCGCGTCGGCGAGCGTTCGTCCCAGATCCCCATTGAGCGTGCAGCACGCACAGCCGCCGGCCAGTTCGATCACGCCATCGTCGTGCGCATGCGTCATAAGGGCATGGTCGAGCCCGATGTCGCCGAACTCATTGACCACCACGAGCAGGCGCGTGCCTTGCGGCGTGCGCAGCACCCGGTCGAGCAAGGTGGTCTTGCCCGCGCCGAGAAAGCCGGTGAGCACCGTCACCGGCACGCGATCGTCCAGCGGGCGCGCGGCCTGCACGACATCCGGACGAAGCAGCCCGCCGAGTTTCATGGCGTGCCCGCACCCGCGCTGGCCGCGTCGGCGTCGGCCTTGCCGAGCGGCAACGTGATCACCGTGCCGCCCTGGCCGGTGATCACGTGCTGCTCGGCGGTGACGTAGTCCGAGGGCTGGGCGAAGAAGATGTTCGGCACGAAGGTCTGCGGATTACGGTCGTACAGCGGGAACCAGCTCGACTGCACCTGCACCATGATGCGGTGGCCGGGGAGGAACACGTGGTTAGCGTTCGGCAGCGAGAAGTCGTACGGCAGCGTCGCGTTGGCGGCCAGCGCCTTGGCCTGGGTAAACCCTTCGCGATAGCGGCCGCGGAAGATGTCCATGCTGATACCGAGCTGATAGCCGCCCATCTCCGGCTGCGCCGCCACCTGGTCGGGATACACGTCGATCAGCTTGACCACCCAGTCGGCGTCGGTGCCGCTGGTGCTTGCCACCAGGTGCACGCGCGGCGCGCCGCTGATACGCACCGCCTCGGTCAGCACGGGCGAGGTAAAGGTCGCCACGTCCGGTCGCGTCGACGCCTCGCGCTGGTCACTGGTCAACCAGTGCTGCCATCCCTTGCCCGACATCGGACCCACCGGTCGCGGCCGGTACGGCACCGGATGCTGCGGATCGGACACGTACGCCACGGACCCCGCGGCCTGCGCCTCGCCACCCACCTGCAGCGAGTGGTCGGGCTGAGGACGAAGATCCAGCGTGCCCTGCGCGGACGTCGGCCATCCGTTGCCCGTTTCCCAGCGGTTTTCGCCGGTGACGAAGGCGTTGACCGGTGCGGGCAGGCCCGGTCGATCCTTCAGGTAATGGGCCAGGAACGGGCGTAGGACGTGCTGGCGGAAATAAAGCCCGGTGTCGGAGCCGAAACGCACCGCGCCCAGCGAGCTGCCGTCACCGACTTCCTGGCCGTGGAACCACGGGCCGGCGACGAGGAACAGCCGGTGAGCGTCATCGTGAGGCGCCATCGCCTTGTAGACGGCGAACGCGCCATAGATGTCTTCCTGGTCCCACAGGCTGGCCACGAGCATGGTCGGCACGCTCACCGGCTCGCGACCGAGGATCTTGTCGACCGCCTGTTCCGACCAGAACGCATCGTAGGCGGGATGCGCCGCGACCTTGTTCCAGAAGCCAAGCTGCTCCATGCCGTAGCGCTTCGCCACCGCGCCCGCCGATACGCCCTCGAGGAAGAACTGATAGTCGTCCGCGTGGTTGTTGGCCCACTTGTAGCGGTTCTTCCGCGACGCCGTCTGCTCGTAGATGTATTGCAGGTTCTGCTGGCGGAACGCACCGTGGTGGAACCAGTCGTCGCCCATCCACCCGTCCACCATCGGATTCATCGGCACGGCGGCCTTGAGCGCCGGATGCGGGTGGACGATGGCCATGAGCGGCTCGAAGCCATCGTAGGAGATGCCCAGGATGGCCACCCGGCCGTTGCTCTCCGGCACATGGTGAACGAGCCAGTCGATGGTGTCGTAGGCGTCCGTGGAATCGTCCACGGGCGTGGGGTTGAGCGGCCCATGCAGCGGGCGATTCATGACGTAATCGCCTTCGGAACCGTACTTGCCGCGGATGTCCTGCACCACGCGGATATAGCCGTCTTCCACCAGCACGTCGCTCGCGTCGTCATCGTGGCTCACGGCCACCGCCAGATGGCCGCTCTCGACGGCGCTGGTCATGTCGTCGGCGTCGTACGGCGTGCGGGTGAACAGGATGCCCGCGTTCTTCGCACCCTTCGGCACGAGGATGACCGTATGCAACTTCACGCCGTCGCGCATGGGGATCATCACGTCGCGCTTATCGTAGTCGAACCACGTCGTCACCGGCTTGA
>CAJYHU010000178.1 GCA_913774655.1 uncultured Luteibacter sp.
CAGACCCGCAAGTCCGGCGAGCCCTACATCACCCATCCGGTGGCGGTGGCCCAGGTGCTGGCCGAACTTGGCCTCGACGCCGAGACCATCATCGCGGCGATCCTGCACGACACCCTCGAAGACACCCGGCTCAGTCGCGACGAGTTGGCGGGGGAGTTCGGCGAGACGGTGGCGGAACTCGTCGACGGGGTAACCAAGCTCGACAAGATGCGGTTCTCCAGCCGCGCCGAGGCCGATGCGGAAAGCTTCCGCAAGATGCTCCTCGCGATGGCCCGCGACCTGCGCGTCATTCTCATCAAGCTCTCCGACCGCCTGCACAACATGCGCACGCTTGGCGCGAAGGAGTCGGCGTCCCGTCGGCGCATCGCGCGCGAGACGCTCGAGATCTACGCGCCCATCGCGCAGCGGCTGGGCATGAACAAGTTTAAGGCCGAGCTGCAGGATCTCGGCTTCCGGGCCCTGTATCCCGATCGCCACCGCATCATCGCCGAGCGTATCCGCGCCGCGCTGGGCAATCGCCGCGAGGCGATGGGCAAGATCGAGATGGCGCTCGAGGGCCGTCTCGCCGCGGAGAAGATCCCCGGCCGGGCGGTCAGCCGGATCAAGTCACCGTGGAGCATCTATTCGAAGATGCGCAACGAGCACAAGTCGTTCGCGCAGCTGATGGATGTGTACGGTTTCCGCGTGATCACCGACTCGGCGATGCACTGTTACCAGGCGCTGGGCGCCGTGCATGGTCTCTACAAGCCGGTGGACGGGCGCTTCAAGGATTTCATCGCGATCCCGAAGGGCAACGGCTACCAGTCGTTGCACACCGTGCTGCTCGGCCCCTTCGGCGCGCCGATCGAGATCCAGATCCGCACGTCCGAAATGGAATCGGTGGCCGAGCGCGGCGTCGCCGCGCACTGGGCCTACAAGACCGACTCCGGTCCGGCCAACAGCGCGCAGCTGCGCGCGCGCGAGTGGTTGTCGGCGCTGGCGGACAGCCAGGCGCACACGCCCTCGGCGTCGGAGTTCCTCGAAAACGTGAAGATCGACCTCTTTCCCGACGAGGTCTATCTCTTCACGCCGCGCGGGGACATCTTCTCGCTGCCCCGCAACGCCACCGCGCTCGATTTCGCCTACGCGGTGCACACCGACGTGGGTGACCACGCCGTGGCGGCCCGCGTCGACAAGAAGCTGGTGCCCCTGCGCACGCGCCTTGTTTCGGGCCAGGTGGTGGAAGTCATCACCGCCCCGTCGGCCGTGCCCAACCCGGCGTGGCTCGAAGCGGTGGTGACCGGCAAGGCGCGCACGGCGATCCGGCAATACCTCAAGCATCTCCAGCACGAGGATGCCGTCGACTTCGGGCACCGCATGCTCGACCGTGCCCTCGACGCGCGTGGCCTGAGCCTCGATGCGGTGCCCGCGGCCACCCTCGATCGTTTCCTCGACGAGGCCAAGCTCAAGCGCCTGGAAGAACTGCTCGCCGAGATCGCGCTGGGCAACCGTTTCGCCGACCAGGTCGCGGGCCAACTCGTGGCCCTGCTCGGGCCGGATGACGAACGTCAGCCGGCGGCGCTGAACGAACACATCGTTGAGAAGATCCGCATCAGCGGTGCCGAACGCGGGGTCCTGAGCTTCGGCAATTGCTGCCATCCGTTGCCGGGCGACGAGATCATCGGTTTCCTCTCGTCGGGCAAGGGCATTGTCGTCCATCGCGTCGAATGCCCCAATGTCGGCGAGTTCCGCAAGACGCCCGAGCGGATCGTCGCCATCGAGTGGGATCGCGACGTCAGCGGCGACTACCGCGCCGAACTGCGCATCGAAGTGCTCAATCGGCCGGGCGTGCTCGCCACGGTGGCGGCCGCGATCGCCGATGCCGGCTCGAACATCGAGAACGTCGAGTACATCGAACGCGACAGTACGGCGGCCACGTTGCTTTTCGCGATCGAAGTGAAGGGGCGCAAGCACCTGGCCGACGTGATGCGCCGCGTGCGTCGCACGGGCGTGGTGAGCGGCGTCTACCGACATCCGCTGTAGCCGCTGTCGCGCTCCGTGCGGTCGCGTGCGGGGCGCGCTCCTACAACCGGGCGCGCGTCCCGGCTAGACTCTGCCGATCCCCTTTCGCGAGGAATCGCCCGTGACCCGCAGCACCATCGCCACCGACAAGGCCCCGTCGGCCATCGGACCGTATTCGCAGGCCGTGCGCGCCGGCAACAGCGTGTATTTCTCCGGACAGATACCGCTCGATCCTGCCACGGGCGACCTGGTCGACGGTGACATCACCGCGCAGACGCGTCGTGTGTTCGACAACCTCGTGGCCGTCGCCGACGCCGCCGGCGGCAAGCTCGCGGACATCGTCCGCGTCGGCATCTACGTCACCGACCTCGGCCACTTCGCCGCCGTCAACGCGGTGATGGCGGAGTATTTCCAGCCACCGTACCCGGCGCGCTCCACCATCGAGGTCTCGGCGCTGCCCAAGGGTGCCCAGGTCGAGGTGGACGCGATCCTCGTGCTGCCGTAAGGCGCCCGTTTCGCCCGTGGCATCGCGCGCGAGCGTTTCCTCCGTCGCCCCGGTCGATCCGGGCCGCGCGTCGCTGACCACGCTCGGCGGCGTTGGGCCGGCGCTCGCCCAGACCTTGGCGAAACTCGGGCTGCGCGAGGTGCAGGATCTCTGGTTCCACCTTCCGCTGCGCTATGAGGATCGTACGACCGTCGTCGCCATCGGCGACCTGCGTCCGGGCGATCGCGCCCAGGTCGAAGGCGTGGTGGAGTTCGTCGAGCGCGGGTTCCGCTTTCGACCGCAGCTGAAGGTTATCGTCGGCGACGAAGCCGGGCGCACGTTGTTGCTGCGCTTTTTTCATTTCCGCAAGGCCCAGGTCGACCAGTTGCAGAAGGGCACGCGCCTGCTCTGCTTCGGCGAGGTGCGCCAGGGGCCGCAGGGTCTGGAGATGGTCCACCCGCAGTACCAGCGGGTGGAGGGCGACGTGCCGCTGGTGGTCGAGGAGCGGCTCACGCCGGTCTATCCCACCACCGAAGGACTGGGCCCCCGGCGGCTCGCTTCCGTGATCGCCCGGGCGCTCGCCCATCTTCCCGTCGACGACCGGCTGGAGCTCATTCCCGACGACGTCGGGCGGCCGCTCGGGCTGGCGTCGTTGCGAGACGCCTTGCTTTACGTGCATCGCCCGCCCCCGGACGTCGACCTGCGCCAGCTTGAGCAAGGGCGTCATCCGGCACAGCAGCGGCTGGCTTTCGAAGAATTGCTCACCCAGCACCTCACTCTGCGGCGCATGCGCGCGGCGGTGAAGAAACGCAGCGCGCCGGTGCTGAAGAGCGCCGGCACGCTGCGTGAGCGATTGCTCGGCTCGCTGCCCTTCGCATTGACCAAAGCGCAGGCGCGCGTGTCGGCGGAGGTGGCGCGCGACGTCGCGAGAGCGCATCCCATGCTGCGCCTCGTGCAGGGTGACGTCGGTAGCGGCAAGACCGTGGTCGCGGCGCTGGCGGCCGTGGCCGCCGTCGAAAGTGGCTACCAGGTCGCCCTGATGGCGCCCACGGAGCTGCTGGCGGAACAGCACCTGCGCAATTTCCGCGCATGGCTCGAACCGCTCGGTCTCGACGTGGAGTGGCTGGCGGGCAAGGTGCAGGGCAGGGCGCGCAAGAGTGCGCTGGCGCGCGTGGCCGACGGCGCCGCGCACGTGGTGGTCGGCACGCACGCGCTCATGCAGGAGGGCGTCGCCTTCGCGAGGCTCGGCCTTGTCATCGTCGACGAGCAACATCGCTTCGGCGTGCATCAGCGGCTCGCGCTGCGCGACAAGGGCGCGGAGGGCGACAGTATTCCGCACCAGTTGGTGCTCACCGCCACGCCGATCCCGCGCACGCTCGCCATGAGCGCCTACGCCGACCTGGACGTCTCGTCCATCGACGAGCTGCCCCCGGGGCGCACGCCGGTGCAGACCGTGGCCATTTCCAGCGAGCGGCGCTACGACGTCATGGAGCGCATCCATGCGGCCTGCATGGAAGGACGACAGGTCTACTGGGTGTGCACGCTCATCGAGGAATCCGAGCAGCTCAATGCCCAGGCCGCCGAGGTGGCGCATGCCGAACTCACCGCGGGCCTTCCCGATCTCGCCGTCGGGCTCATCCACGGGCGGATGAAACCGAAGGAAAAGCAGTCGGTGATGGACGCGTTCAAGCAGGGTGAGCTGGCCGTGCTGGTCGCCACGACCGTCATCGAGGTGGGGGTCGACGTGCCCAACGCCAGCCTGATGGTCATCGAGAACAGCGAGCGCCTGGGTCTGGCCCAGTTGCATCAGTTGCGCGGCCGCGTGGGTCGCGGTTCGATCGCGTCCACGTGCGTGCTGCTTTACCAGACGCCGCTGTCGCGATTGGCCAAAGAGCGCCTCCAGGTGATGCGCCAGACCAACGACGGGTTTCGCATCGCGGAGAAAGACCTCGAACTACGGGGTCCGGGCGAAGTACTGGGCACGCGGCAGACGGGGCAGCTGCAGTTCCGCATCGCTGACCTTGCGCGCGATGGCCACCTGATGCCTGAAGTGCAGCGCGTCGCCGAGGCGATGATGCGCGACCACCCCGCGCGTTGCGAGCGACTGATCGCGCGATGGGTCGGCGACGCCGCACGCTACGTCGACGCGTGAGCCCCACGACCCGGATGCAGGAGCGCGCCCTGCGCGCGAACCCTCAGGCCTGGAGGGAGCGAGGGAGACCGTTGCCGCCACGGTGCGCAGACCCAGCGCGCTTAACTGCCCAGTCCCAGGTGCATCCGCACCTTTTTCGCGATGGCCACCGCCTCGCGCAGCGGCTCCTGCTGCTCCGGCGTGATCGCGTCCATGTCGTGCAGCCGTCGTGTCGCACGTAGTTCGGCGTGGAAGCGCGCCAGCTTCGCCGGCAGGGCGTGGTCCAGATGCGTATGCACCGGACGCCCCGTGGCGCACGCCTCGGACAGCATATTGACCGAGTCGGGTGTCACCGCGAGCCGATCGGCCCAGCCGAGTATGCCCGGGTAGGGGTTGGCCCCGTCGGCGGACGACGTCCACACGAAGCCCGGCACGCCGGCGAACGCCGCGCGAATCATCGGCCAATGATCGGCCGGGGTGCGCCGTGAGGTCACCGCCAGCACCGACCCGCCGTCGTGCGCGTGGCGTGCTTTGACCGCCTCGAGGAAGCCGGCGGTGGCGGCGGCGTCTACCGGTCGCCCGTGCATGTCGCCGCCGATCAACACACCCAGCCGGGGCGAGGGCAGTTCGGCGAAACCCGCAAAACCGGCACGTGCGTCGGCAAGCCAGGCGCCGTCGATCGGATGGAGCGAGCCCAACGGCGTGAGCACGTTGGGGCCGACGAGTCCGTCGTGCCGGGGCGCGATCACGAGATCCCAGTGGCGGGTGTCGATGCGCGGGTCCAGGATCTGCACGGCGAGCGTCCGCCCGCCGGACCAGCGGCGAAGCTGGCGCGTGGCCCAGGCGGCCGCGCGCCCACAACCGATCGCCAGCGTGGGCCAGGGGGGCAGCAGGCTGTCGTCACGGCCGCCGAGCGCCCGTTGGCCCCCCGGCAGCAGGCGCGGCGCGACCCATGACCACGGCGGACGCAGTTCGACCACGACCTCTTGGATCGACGGTGTCAGGGCCTCGGCCAGGGCGAGCGCCTGGCGGCGATTGCCGGCCGCGCCATCGGTCAGCACCCAGCACGAGGGCGTGGCACGGCCGCTCACGGGCGTCCGCGGGAAGCGATTGTTGTCGAATTCGGCACAGTTCGTTCCTCGTTCGTCGATTGGCCGATCCACCGGCTGCGGGTAGATTCTACAATCCGGTCCCACCCGGCCACGTCCACCGTACAAGGATTCCCATGAGCGCTCCGCTGCCCGATGCTTCGCTTGATCAGATCTTCCTCACCGCCCGCACGTTCAACGCGTGGCAGGACAAAGAAGTGACCGACGAGCAGCTGCGGCGGATCTACGACCTGGCGAAGATGGCCCCCACCTCGGCCAACGCTTCGCCCATGCGAGTGCGTTTCATCAAGTCGAAGGATGCCAAGGAGCGCCTCAAGCCGTTCCTGTCCGAAGGCAACCTGGAGAAGACCATGGCCGCCCCGGTCACCGCCATCGTCGCGACGGACTTCGCTTTCTACGAGAAGCTGCCCAAGCTGTTCCCGCATGCCGACGCGCGCAGCTGGTTCGTCGGCAACGACCCGCTGGTGCAGGCGACCGGCTTTCGCAACAGCTCGCTCCAGGGCGCCTACCTGATGCTCGCGGCCCGCGCGCTCGGCCTCGACTGCGGCCCGATGTCCGGCTATGACCAGGCGGGCCTGGATGCGGAGTTCTTCGCCGGCACGCAGATCCGCTCGAACTTCCTGATCAACCTCGGCTACGGCGATGCCGAGCGCGGCCTGCATCCCCGCAACCCTCGCCTGGATTTCGACGAGGCGGCCGCCATCCTCTGATTTCCCGCGGCGACCGTCCGGTCCCGCTGCCAACGCAGTACCCACCCTCACCGCTGGAGACACACCATGCGCGCCCTCCGTTACCTCGCCCTCGCGGGCCTGCTCGCCACCGCCGGCACCGCCGTCGCCGCCCCGGCCACCTATCAGCTCGACCCGACCCACACGATGGTGCTGTTCAGCTGGAACCACTTCGGCTTCTCCAACCCGTCGGCCGACCTCAACAACGTGCAGGGCACGCTGGTCTACGACGAGAAGGATCCGAGCAAGTCGAGCGTCGACGTCACGCTGCCGCTGTCCGGCCTGGACACCTTCGTGCCCAAGCTCGACGAGCACCTGAAGTCGGCCGATTTCCTCGATGCCACCAAGTACCCGAACATCACCTTCAAGAGCACCAAGGTGTCCGCCGCGGGCAAGGGCAAGCTCAAGGTCACCGGTGACCTCACCGTCCACGGCGTCACCAAGCCGGTCACCCTCGACGTCACCGTCAACAAGGTCGGCGACCACCCGATGCTGAAGGTGCCGGCGGTCGGCTTCGACGCCACGGCCACCCTCAAGCGCTCGGACTTCGGCGTCGGTGCCTATGTGCCGAACGTCTCCGACGAGATCAAGGTACGCATCACCACCGAAGGTCACGCCGAGAAGAAGTAAGTCGCGCGCTTCGGTGTCTTGGGTGGGCCCGCGCCGGCGACGGCGCGGGCCTTTCCTTTGGAGTAGGGCAGGGGAACGAGGGTGCACGGGCGGGACATGCGGTGCCTCGGGCGGCGCGCAGGCAGGGCGCTGTCCGGGGGCGCTTCTTGTTACCATCGTCTTTTCTGATCCACCGCATCGCCGGAGTTTCCCCATGCGCCCCAACCCCGCTGCCGCGCCGCTGATCCCGGCGAATGCCGAAAATCGTTACGATGTGACGCGCGCCGACCTGCCGCTGTCCTGCCCGATGCCCGGCATGTACCTCTGGAACTCGCATCCGAAGGTCTACCTGCCGATCGAAGACGACGGCGGCACCTCGAAATGCTCGTACTGCGGGGCCACCTACGTCCTGAAAGACTGACGGCGCCTCGGGCAGGCACGTTTCCTGCTTGCCTTTCTGCTCAACCCCTCCTCGGATCACCCATGGCCACCGTCTTTGCGAACCGGACGATGACCGTCGTGCAACTGGTGCCAGCCCTTCACTCGGGCGGCGCCGAGCGCTCGACGCTCGAGATCGCCCGGGCCCTGGTCCAGGCGGGGCACCGTTCGGTCGTGGTCTCGGCAGGCGGACGTCTCGTGGCGCAGCTGGAGGCCGAAGGCAGCCGGCATGTGACCCTGCCGATCGGTCGCAAGGCGCTGTCGACGCTGTTCACGGTGGGCAAGCTGCGTCGCGTGTTGCGCGACCTCCGGCCCGACATCGTCCACGCGCGTTCGCGCCTGCCGGGCTGGATCGGCTGGTGGGCGCTGCGGGGCCTGAAACCCCGCCCGCACTTCGTCACCACCGTGCATGGCCTCAACACCCCGGGGCGCTACAGCGCCATCCTGCTGCGTGGCGAGCGGGTCATCGTGGTCTCCCAGACGCTGCGCGACTACGTGCTGCGCCATTACCCGGACGACATCGAAGCCGCGCGCATCTCGGTGATCCCCCGGGGGATCGATACCGAGGCGTTTCCCTACGGTTACCGCCCCGACGACGCGTGGACGCGCGCCTTCTTTGAGCAATATCCGCAGTTGGCCGGCGCGCCGCTGCTGACCCTGCCCGGGCGCGGCACCCGCCTGAAAGGCCATGCCGACGCCATCGAACTGATCGGCGACCTCGCCCAGCGCGCCATCGACGCCCGCCTGATCCTGCTCGGTGCCGACGAACCGGGGCGCGAGGCCTACGTCGAGGAGCTGCGCCAGCTCGTCCGGGCGCGCGGTCTCGAGGACAAAGTGGTGATCTCGCCGGCGCGCGCGGACGTCCGCGACGTCTACGCCCTGTCCGCCCTGGTGCTGCAGTTGTCCAACCGGCCCGAGTCGTTCGGTCGCACCGTGGTCGAGGCGCTGGCGCTGTGCCGTCCGGTGCTTGGCTATGCCCATGGCGGCGTCGGCGAACTGCTGGCCGAGCTTTATCCCGCCGGCCGGGTGCCGCCGGGCGATCGCGAGAAGCTGGTCGAGCGGGCCGCCGAACTGCTTCGCTTCGCGCCGCCCATCCCGCCGCCGCGCAGTTACCGCCTCGTCGACATGCAGTCGGCCACCCTGTCCCTCTACGGCGACGTGGTGGAAGGCGTGCCGGTCGCGTGAGTACCGCGCTGTCGACCCGGCTCCGCGCCGGTCTGGCTTCGCCGCTGCTGCCCATCTGGCTCGTGCCGGCGCTGCTGCCGTTCGGCCGCAGCGCTGAACTGGGCGTGTTCCTGTGTCTGGTCGGCGCGGTGCTGCTGCTCGTGCGCGAGCCCCGTTCGCTGGCGCATCATCCGGGCGCGAGGCTTTTCCTGTGGCTGTTCGCCGCCTACGCGGGCGCGGCGCTGATCTCCGCCGTCGACGCGGTCGCGCCCGGCAAGACCTGGGGCACCGTCGCCGGACTCCTCCGCTTCCTGCCGCTGGGGATCTACACCTGCTTCGCGATGCGTCGCCCGGCCAAGGTGAGGGCGCTGTACATGGCGACCGCCGCGGTCGTGGCGATCTGGGTGGTCGACGCCTGGGTGCAGGCGCTCACCGGATATGGCCTCGCGGGCGTGTCCAATGCCGAACGGCTGTCGGGCATCTTCGGTGCCACCAATCTCAAGCTCGGCCCGGCCTTGTCGGCGTGTGCGCCCTTCCTGCTGTGGGCCGCTCGGGAACGATGGGGGCGGCGTGGCCTCGGTGTCGCCTTTCTCCTGGCACTCGGGCCGGTGTTGCTGTCCGGATCGCGGGCGTCGTGGCTCTGTTACGGCCTGGTGGCCTTGGCGTTCCTGTGGCGCGAGGCCGGCTCGTTTCGTCGTTTCGCGGCTGCCTGCGCGGGGACGGGAGTGATCCTGGCCCTGGTCGGTGCGCTTGCCTGGCAGGTGTCGCCGCGCTTCCGCGACCGGGTCGCGCACACCCTTCCCGCCCTGAGCGGCACCAGCGCCGGCCTGGACAGCGCGCTGACCGGCCGTCTCGACATCTGGACCACCGCGCTGCGCCTTTATGCCGCCCATCCGGTCAACGGCGTAGGCGTGCGTGGCTTCCGCGTGGCCTATCCCTCGGTGGCGCCACCCGGCGACCACTTCCTCACCAGGGAGAAATGCGGGGAGGGCGAGGGTGCCTGCCATGCGCACCAGGTGCTGCTGGAGGTGGCGACCGAAACAGGCACGATCGGCCTGCTGGCGTGGCTGGCCGCCGTCGTCTTCGCCGTCCGCCAGGGGTGGGTTGCCGGTCCGGCGGCGCGTGCTCGCGCGTTTCCGCCGGGCGTGGCGTTGTTCGCGATCCTCTTTCCGTTGAACACGCACATGGCGTTCTATTCGGCGTGGTGGGGCCTGCTTGCGGCGTGGCTGCTGTCGGTCTGGTGCGCGGCGCTCTATGCCGACCTTCCCGACGCGGAGACGCCGCGTGGCGCGTGAACCCCTGTCGGTGGTGGTGACCACCTTCAACAACGTGGACACCCTCGGTGCCTGCCTCGACTCGGTGCGGTTCGCCGACGAGATCGTGGTGCTCGATTCGGGTTCCACCGATGGCACGCGCGAGCTCGCGTCGGCCAAGGGCGCGCGTGTGCATGAGCAGCCGTTCGCCGGCTACAGCGCGCAGAAACAGGCGGCCATCGACCTCGCGACCCACCGTTGGGTGCTCTTGCTGGACTCGGACGAGGCCCTGCCGGCCGCCGCCGCCGATGCGGTGGCGCGCGCCCTGGACGCGCCCGCCGTGGCTGGCTTCGTCCTGTTGCGACGCGAGTGGGTGTTCTGGCGCTGGCAGCCCCGGCGCGCCCGCCTGAACCACTACGTGCGCCTGTTCGACCGTTCGCGTGCGCGCATGAGCGGCCACGAGGTGCACGAGAGCGTGGTGGTGGATGGCCCCGTCCGTCGGCTCGACGCGGTGCTCGACCACTACGGCGAGCGCGACATCGCCGGCCGGGTCGACAAGGCCAATCGCTATTCGTCGTTGCAGGTGCGCGACCGCCGCACGCGGCGTCCGTCCCTCCTGAAGGCGCGCATGGTGGTGTACCCCACCGTCGCGTTCCTGCGTTATTACCTGTGGCGTGGCCATTGGCGTGGCGGCTGGGCGGGCTTCGTCGCTGCCCGCGTGCACGCGTTCTACGCGTTTCTCAAATACGCCAAGCTCTACGAACGCGAGCGGTCAGGCGGCCAGCGCGACATCGTGGGTGGCGCCGAACGCGGCGACGAGTAACCCGCACACCTCGCTACGAAGCGCTTCGCGACGGCGGAACTCGGCCCGCCGCTTGCTTTCGACCTCGGCCGCGTCGCGCACCGGTTCGTGCGGCGGCATAGCGAAGAAGCCGTCCTCGGCGGGCACTGCACCGGCCTCGAGCCAGAAGGTGTCGTAGTCGGCCTTGATCTTGTCCGGACGCGGATGCGCGGCATTGCCGATGCCCAGCACACGCTCGGCACCCATCGCCTCGGCGACCGAACGAACCATCGACAGCAGAAGGTTCTTCGGCCGCAGGCCGTGGCACTGGCGGGTGAACTCGCGCACGGCGTCGCGGCCGGATTCGTGCGCGGCGCCCTGGAGGCAGCCGATGACGAGGCTACGACCGCCATCGATGAAGCTGACCGCGGCATAGGAAATCTGCAGGCCGTCGTCGTCGGTGATCGACAGGCTCAACTCGCCCTCGCGATCGCGCAGGCGCGGTGCCTTGAGGATCACGTGAAGCCCCTTGCCATCGCGTAACGCTACCCGGCCCAGATTCACCCGGCGCGCGCGGTAGAGCTGGTCGAACAGGGGGCGGGGGAAGCGTTCCAGGGCGAAGGCATAATGCGAGCGCAACGCCTCGAGCCGGCGGTCGAGCGGCCAGCGGCTACACAGGTAGCGGTGCTGGTAGCGCTCGATCAGCGTGGCGTCGATCTGCGCGATTCCCTGCATGCCCGGCGTTTCCAGTTGCGTCAGCCATGCGTCGTGGGCACGGAAACGCACGAGCGAGCGGCCGATGTAGTTGGCCACCGCACCGATCGCGCGCGTGCGTTTGCTATGCCAGCCGGCGCGGCCGCGCAGCGAACGTGCGAATCGGAGGAACGATTGCATGGGGGACGAACATCCATGGTGTCGGGGGTGGTCGTCGTTCTACGCTCGTAGAATTTCACGAAGCTTTCGTCATCGCCGACGAAAAAGAAGCTGTCGTGTCAGTAGAGTTTCGGTTCGCCCGGCGGACGCGTCTTGAACCGCTTGTGCACCCACAGGTATTGCTCGGGCGCTTCGCGCACCATCTGCTCGATCTGGGCGTTGACGCGGGCGGTGTCGGCCGCGGCGTCGTTCGAGGGGATGCCCTCCAGCGGCGCGCCCAGTCGCAACGCGTAGCCGGTGTCGCCCGGCAGGCGGCGATGGAAGAAGGGGATCACCACCGCGTTGGACAATCGGGCGAGGTGGTGCGTGGCCGTGATGGTCGCGGCGGGCACGCCGAAAAAGGGCACGAACACGTTGTCCTTGCTTCGCATGTCCTGATCGGGTGCATACCAGACGGTGCCGCCGGCTTTCATGTACTTGACGGTGCCCCGGATGTCGTCCTTGTCGAACATGGTGTCGGCGTAGTCCAGGCGGGCACGCAGCACGGCGAATTCGAAGACGTCCGAATCCATCCGGCGATACATGCCGGCGATGCGGATGCGCTGCGAGACCAGTCGCGCGCACAGTTCCAGGTGCGAGAAATGACCGCCGACCAGCAGCACGCCGCGCCCGGCGTCCCGCGCGGCCTGGAGATGTTCGAGGCCTTCGACGGTCACCGGTACGCGACCGATCGCGCGTCGGGAGCCCATCCAGCCCAGGGCGAACTCCACCAGCATCATGCCCACGTCGCAGAGGTTGGCCCTTACCAGGGCCTGCTGCGAGGCCGGGTCGAGTTCGGGAAAGCAAAGCGCGATGTTGGTGGCGGCGATGCGCCGCCGCTCCCGGTTCAGGTGCAGGGCAAGGCGCCCGGCCAGGCGGCCCAGGCGCATCAGCCAGCGAAAGGGCAGACGGGCGATCAGCCAGATCACGCCGACGCCGACCCACGCCGGCCAGTGGCGGGGGGCGAGCAGGCGAAGCGACAGGGTGGGACGGGGCATTCCGGGCATGTCCGCCCATTGTAGCGGCTGGGGGGCGGCTATACTCCCCGATCACCTCAACCGCCGGGGTATCCGTGCTGCTGCGCCTGCTCTACAACCTCGCCATGTACCTGTTCACGCCGCTGGTGATGTTGCGGCTGATGGCGCGGGGCATGCGCTACGGCGACTACCACGTGCGCTGGCGCGAGCGTTTCGGCAGCTTCCCGACTCCGCGCCTGAGCGGGTGCCTCTGGGTGCACGCCGTCTCGGTGGGCGAGGTGAACGCCGCGGAGCCCCTGGTCAAGGCCTTGATGGAGGCTTACCCGCGCGCCCCCCTGCTGGTGACCACGGTGACGCCCACGGGGTCCGAGCGCGTGCGCCAGCTTTTCGGCGATCGCGTACACAACCTCTACCTCCCCTACGACCTGCCGTTCGCCGTGCGTCGGTTCCTGCGCAACACGCGGCCACGGCTGGCGGTGATCGTCGAGACCGAAATCTGGCCGAACCTCTATTTCGCCTGCCGTCGCCATGGCATTCCCTTGCTCATCGCCAACGCGCGATTGTCCGAGCGGTCCCTGCGAGGCTATGCGCGGATGAGTTCGCTCGTGCGCCGCGCGCTGCGCTGCGTGAGCCACATCGCCGCGCAGTCGCGCACCGACGCCGCGCGCTATCGCCTGCTCGGTGCGGAGCCCAGCCAGCTCACCGTGTGCGGCAACCTCAAGTTCGACATGCCCGTGCCGCAGGCGGCGCTCGAAGGCGGGCGCACGATGCGCGAGGCCTGGGGCGACGGGCGTCCCGTGTGGATCGCCGCCAGCACCCATGAGGGCGAAGAGATGTGCGTGCTCGAGGCGCACCTCGACGTGATGCGGCGCCTGCCCGACGCCCTGCTGCTGATCGCGCCCCGCCATCCGGAGCGTTTCCGTGCCGTGGAAGCCTCGGTGCGTAGCCTGGGCTTCACCGTGGCCACGCGCAGCGCCCACGGCGCACCCGGGCACACCACGCAATGCTTCGTCATCGATTCGATGGGCGAGTTGTTGCGCTTCTACGCCGCGGCCGACGTCGCCTTCGTCGGGGGCAGCCTCATCCCCATCGGCGGCCACAACGTGTTCGAGCCCGCCGCGCTTTACAAGCCGGTGCTGGTCGGGCCGCATACCTTCAACTTCGAAGAGATCACCGAGGCGCTCCTGGGCGCCGAGGGCGGCGAGCGCGTGGCCGACGGCGACGGACTCGGCACGGCGGTGCTGTCGATCCTGCGCGACGAGCCGCGCCGTCTTGCCATGGGCCGGGCCGCGCGCCAGGTCTTCGAAAGCGAGCGCGGCTCGGTGGGCAAGGTGATGACGCTGGTGGACGATCTCCTGCAGGAGTGACGCCCCGTTCGCCGCCTGTAAAACGAAACGAGGCGGGCCTGGGCCCGCCTCGTTTCGTTTTGCCGATGCGTCGCCGTTACTGCAGCAGCGCGTTGATCGCTTCCATGTCCTTGATGTCCACCGTGCCGGCGCTCTGCTTGAGCAACAGCTTGTTGAGGATGAACTGGTGGCGCGACTGCGAGTAGTTGCTCAGGGCCTGGGTGAGGTTCTGCTGCGACAGGAGCACGTCGACGATGGTGCGCGTGCCCACCTCGAAACCGGCCTGCGTCGCGTCGCGGGCGCTTTGCGCCGACTCCACGGCCGCCTTGGTCGCTTCGACCTCGCTGATGCCGGCGACCACCGAGCGGTAGTAGTTGAGCGTGTCGCGCACGACCTGGCGACGGGTGACTTCGAGCGAATCCTGCGCGGCGTCGCGCTGGTAGATCGACTGGCGCACGCGCGACTGGGTGTAGCCGCCGGAGAAGATTGGCACGTTCAGGGTCAGGCCCACCGTGGTGGTGCCGCGGCCGTTGGTGCCGACGTTGCTCGATCCGCCCACGCCGGCGTCGTTCTGCGTCCAGGTGTTCGACTTGTTGTAGCTCGCGGTGGCGCTGATCGTCGGCAGGTGACCGGCGCGCGCCGCCGAGATGCTGTCCTCGGCCGATTCGACGTTGTACTGCGAGGCAAGCACCGTCGGGTTGTTCTTCACCGCCTGGGCGACCCACGCGTTCGGATCGTTCGGCGAGGGCGGGTCCATCGGCAACTGCTCACGCAGCTTCTTCAGGTTGGTCGAAGGCTTGCCGGTGATCTGGGTGAGCGCTTCGCGCGAATCGGCCAGCGTGTTCTCGGCGGTGATCACCTGGGCCACGGCCGAGTCGTGCTGGGCCTTGGCGTCCTGCACGTCGGTGATGGCGGCGAGGCCGACGTCGAAGCGCTGCTGGGCCTGCTCGAGCTGGCGGGCGAGCGCCTGTTCGTTCGCCTTGGCGAAGGTGAGCGCGTCGTCGTTGGTCAGCACCTGGAAATAGGCGGTGGCCACGCGGGTGAATAACTGCTGGGCGGCGGCGTCGTAGGTCGCGTTCTGCGATTCGGCCGACGAGCGGGCCGCCTTCAGATCGGCCCACTTGCTGAGATCGACCACCGACTGGCTGACCTGGGCGCCCAGCGTGCGGGTGCGGGTGTGGCCGACGTCGTTGGTGAGCAGCACGTTGCCGTTGGCATCGCGCAGCGGCGTACCGGTGGCGTCGGTGAGCACGTCACGCGAGGCCCCGGACGGGTTCGACTGATTGAGGCTGAGCGAGCCGTTGACCTGTGGGAGCAGGGCCGACCGCGCCTGCGCCACGCCTTCGCCGGTGGCCAGGCGGGTGGAATCGGCCTGCGACAGGGTCGGGTCGTTGGCCCGGGCCAGACGGTAGGCCTCCATCAGGTCTTCCGCGTGGCTCGCGAAGGGCATCGCGGCCAGTGCGAATGCGACGGTGAGCAGCTTCAAGCGCATGGATTCGCCTCGTGAATAAAGGAAAAGCGGGGTATCGGTCAGAGCACGAAGCGCTTCACCGGCGCGGCATGCGCCAGGTAGGGAAGGTCCGTTTCGAAGAGTGCCTCCTCGCGATAACGGCCCTCGCCCTCGTGGGTGAGGAGCACCGCCTTCTGCGCGGGGGAGTCGCCGTGGATGACGAACATGCGGCCACCCGTCGTCAGCCAGCGCACGAAGTTCGCCGGCACCGTATGCACCGCACCCGTGACCACGACGACGTCGAAAACGCCCGCGGGGGTATAACCGTTGACCGCCTCGGCCGTGGCCAGGGTGGCGTTGGTGACGCCCGCCGACACCAGGCGCTCGCGGGCGGCCTCGACGAAGTCGGCGTGCATGTCGATGCTGGTGACCGTGCCGGCCAGACGGGCGAGGCAGGCGGTGAGGTAGCCCGAACCGGTGCCGATCTCCAGCACCTTGTCGGTCTTCTTCAGTTCGAGCGCCTGGAGCACGCGACCCTCGATCACCGGCTTCATCATGACCTCGCCGTGGCCCAGGGGCAGGTTGAGGTCGGCGAAGGCCACGTTGCGGTGGGCGGGTGCGACGAAATCTTCGCGACGCACGGCCTTGAGGGTATCGAGGACGTCGAAGTCGAGGACTTCCCAGGGGCGAACCTGGTTCTCGACCATGTTCTGCCGGGCCTGCTCGAAATTCATCGCCATGGTGTTCTTTCCCGTACGAAAAGCTGCAAAAGGTTCGGAAGGATAAGCGCTGGACGCCCGTTTTCCCATTGAGACAAGGCTGCGGTGCCGGTGCCGCCCGACGAAGTGCCGGAAGTCACCGGACGGGACTGACGGAAGTCATGTCCCCTGCGGCACCGGCCCGCGCCTGAACGGCCGGTTCGGCGACGCTTGCGGAGCCTTGGGAACCGCCCTGGGGCGGCCCCACCTCATTCTAAGGTAGACGAACGACGATGCTCGGTTTTTCCGGCGTCGTGAACGACGTGAACACGCGCTGGAAATAACTGAACCGCCGCGTATAATAAAGTCATAGCCATTGTTTGTGAAGGTGCAGCCATGAACGCCAGCCCGAAACTCAAAACCCAGGGTCCCGGGCGTCCGAAGGACATGGAGAAGCGTGCGGCCATCCTCGACTCGGCGAGGGCCCTGTTCGCCCAGGGCGGCTTCGCCGGTACCAGCATGGACGCGGTCGCCGCCTCCGCCGGGGTCTCCAAGCTCACCGTGTACAGCCATTTCGGCGACAAGGACAACCTCTTCCGTGAGGTCATCCGCGCCCACGTGCAGGAGCGCCTGCCCGACGACCTGTTCGAGGTGCCCCCGGGCGCGGACATCCGGGTGACCCTCAGCAACATCGCCAGTCGCCACGCCGCGATGGAAACCAACAGCGAATCGGTCGGCGCCTTCCGCGCCATCCTTTCCGACTGCCAGGCCACGGGTAACCCCCGTTTCGGCCGGCTGGTGTGGGAAGAAGGCCCCATGCGCATGCATAAGCTCATGCAGCGCCTGCTCGAAGACGCCGTGGATCGCGGCCAACTCGAGATCGACGACGTCTCCCGGGCGACCACCCAGTTCCTGGCCTTGCTCAAGGGCGACCTCCTGCTGCGCCGTCTCTTCGGCTGCGAAGACTGCGCCGTGCAATTCGCCGAAGAAGTGCGCGCCAACGCCCAGGCCGCGGTCGACGTGTTCATGCGCGCCTATGCGCCGCGTACCGCGGGCGCCTGACGCTCGCATCCTCGTCCCGCTTCTGCTTGAATGGTCGGCGAAGCGGGGGTGCCCATGCGATGCACGGGCTGAGAGAGTCCCTTAGAACCTGATCCGGACCATACCGGCGTAGGAAGCTTCGATCGTGAGCCGTGGTGCCCCTGGTGCCTCCGGCCCGCGTCGGCGCACGTCCGCTTCTCCCTTTCCCGAGCGAGAGTCGAGACGCCGATGAATGCCATGCCCTCTGATCTGGCCCGCGCCGCGCGCGAGCTGTCCGCCTCCGTCACCGAGCCTATCGCCGGTTCCCGCAAGATCCACGTCACCGGCAGCCGGCCCGACCTGCGCGTGCCCATGCGCGAGATCCGCCAGGCCGACACGCCGACGTTATTCGGTGGCGAGGCCAACCCGCCCATCGTGGTCTACGATACGTCCGGGCCATACACCGACCCCAGCCATGCGGTGGACCTGGCGCGGGGCCTGCCGCCGCTGCGCGCCGGGTGGATCCACGAACGCGGGGACGTCGAGTCGTTGCCCGGGCTGTCATCGGCGTTCGGCCGTTCGCGCGCCGACGACGTCCGCCTCGACGCGATCCGCTTCGCCCACCCGCGCACGCCGCTGCGCGCCCGTCCCGGTGCCAACGTCACGCAGATGCATTACGCCCGGCGCGGCATCGTCACGCCGGAAATGGAATACATCGCCCTTCGCGAGAACCAGCGGATCGATGCGCTGGCCGACGGCGCGCTGCGGGCCCAGCATCCCGGCGAGTCGTTCGGTGCGCGCATGCCGCGGCTCATCACGCCCGAATTCGTGCGTGACGAGGTCGCCCGCGGCCGGGCGATCATCCCCGCCAACATCAACCATCCCGAAGCCGAGCCGATGATCATCGGCCGACACTTCCTCACCAAGGTCAACGCCAATATCGGCAACAGCGCGGTGAGTTCGGGCATCGCGGAGGAAGTGGAAAAACTCGTCTGGGCGATCCGCTGGGGCGGCGACACGGTGATGGACCTGTCCACCGGCAAGCACATCCATGAGACGCGCGAGTGGATCCTGCGCAATTCGCCCGTGCCCATCGGCACCGTGCCCATCTATCAGGCGCTGGAGAAGGTCGGCGGCGTCGCCGAGGAACTCACCTGGGAGATCTTCCGCGACACGCTCATCGAACAGGCGGAGCAGGGCGTGGATTACTTCACCATCCACGCCGGCGTGCTGCTGCGCTTCGTGCCGCTGACGGCCAAGCGTGTCACGGGCATCGTCTCTCGAGGCGGCTCGATCATGGCCAAGTGGTGCCTGGCGCATCATCGGGAAAACTTCCTCTACACGCATTTCGAGGATATCTGCGAGATCATGAAGGCCTACGACGTGTCCTTCAGCCTCGGTGACGGCCTGCGTCCGGGCAGCATCGCCGACGCCAACGACGCGGCGCAGTTCGGCGAACTGGACACGCTCGGTGAGCTGACCCAGGTCGCTTGGAAGCACGACGTCCAGTGCATGATCGAGGGCCCCGGCCACGTGCCCATGCACCTGATCAAGGAAAACATGGAACGCCAGCTGGCGGTGTGCCACGAAGCGCCGTTCTATACGCTCGGGCCGCTGACCACCGACATCGCGCCGGGTTACGACCACATCACCAGCGCGATCGGCGCGGCGATGATCGGCTGGTTCGGCACCGCGATGCTCTGCTACGTCACGCCCAAGGAACACCTGGGCCTGCCCAACCGCCAGGACGTGCGCGACGGCATCATCGCGTACAAGATCGCCGCCCACGCGGCCGATCTCGCCAAGGGGCATCCGGGCGCGCAGGTGCGCGACAACGCCCTGTCGAAGGCGCGTTTCGAGTTCCGCTGGGATGACCAGTTCAACCTCGGCCTCGATCCGGACCGCGCGCGCGAATGCCACGACGAGACGATGCCGAAAGACGCGCACAAGTCGGCGCACTTCTGCTCGATGTGCGGCCCGAAGTTCTGCTCGATGAAAATCACCCAGGACGTGCGCGATTACGCCCAGGGCATGGAAGACAAGGCGCTGGAGTTCCGCGAGCAGGGTAGCGAGGTCTACCGCAAGGCCTGAACGGCCCGCCGCCCCGCATGTGCCGGGGCGGCGGCTTACGACAGCAAAACGCACCTGATTCGCATTCGAAAACCCTTCACCCGGATTTCCCGACCCCGGTCCTAACGTCGTCGCCTGAACCCACGTCCCGTCCCCCAGGAGACCCAGGCCATGTCCAGCACGAAGCCTTTCATCAGCGATATTGAGAACATCCGTAAGCGCGCTCGCGAGCACATCGACAAGGGTGCCGTGACAGAGGGCTACCGCGCCGACCGCGAAACCGTGATCAAGCTGCTTAACGAAGCGCTGGCCACGGAGATCGTCTGCACGCTGCGCTACAAGTATCACTACTACATGGCGCCGGGCATCCACTCGCAGAGCGTCAAGGCCGAGTTCCTGGAACACGCCACACAGGAGCAGGAGCATGCCGACCGCATCGCCGAGCGCATCACCCAGCTCGACGGCACGCCCAATTTCAACCCGGAAGGCCTGCTTTCGCGTAGCCACGCCGACTACGTCGAAGGCGTCGACCTCGTCGACATGATCAAGGAGGACCTCGTCGCCGAGCGCATCGCGATCGACAGCTATCGCGACATCGTCAAGTACATCGGCGACGATGACCCGACCACGCGTCGCATCATGGAAGACATCCTCGCGCAGGAAGAAGAGCACGCCGAAGACATGGCCACCCTGCTGGAAAACCTCGGCAAGAAGGGCGAGTCCGCCGCGCCCTCGAAGCACTGAGCCTGTAAGCTGGGGCAACGTTCACTCACCAAGGAGAACCACGATGAACGCGACCGCTGCCCCAGCGCCCCGGCGCCGGCGCCACCCGTTGACCCTTGCGATCGCCTTGCCGATCGCGTTGCTCGTGTTGCTGGTGCTTTTCTTCATGTGGTGGTGGGACACCGAGCCGGAGCAGTTCGACCCGGTGGCGGTCACCACCGCTCACATGAAGTCGGTCGATCGGCCGATCGCGACCGGCGCGGTGACCACCTACACGCTGATCCGCTCGGTGCAGACGCTGATGGACAAGCGCGGCGGCTATCTGAGCAACGACCGGCTGCCGCCGGGCGTGTTCATGGACAATATCCCCAACTGGGAATTCGGCTCGCTGACCGCGTCGCGCGACCTCGTACGTGCCTTGCGCAATGACTTCAGCCGCTCGCAGACGCAGTCCACCGAAGACAAGGCGCTGGGCGAGGCCGATCCCCTGCTCAACAGCCCGAACGATCGCTGGCTTTTCCCCAGTTCGGAGTCGCAGTACGGCAAGGCCGTCGATGACCTGCAGGACTACCTTGGCCGCCTCAGTGACGCACCCGATGGTAATGCGCATTTCTACGCGCGGGCCGACAACCTCGCCGATTACCTGCAGACGGTGTCGACCCGACTGGGCTCGCTGTCTCAGCGTCTCTCCGCCAGCGTGGGCCAGTTGAAGGTCGACGCCGCGCCCAACGCCGATGTGGGCGCGAACGTCGCACCGGCGAAAGCGGTGTACGTGAAGACGCCCTGGAACAAGATCGACGACAACTTCTACGAAGCGCGCGGTTATACCTGGGCGCTGCTGGAGCAGCTCAAGGCGATCCGCCATGATTTCGCCCCGATCCTTCGCTCGAAGAACGCCGACGCTAGCCTGCAGCAGGTGATCCGCGAACTGGAGGAGTCCCAGAAGTCGCTGGGCAGCCCGGTGGTGCTCAACGGTGCGCCCTTCGGGTTCTTCGCCAATCACTCACTGGTGATGGCCAATTACATCTCGCGGGCCAACGCGGCGATCATCGATCTGCGCACGCTGTTGGGCCGTGGCTGAGCCGGGTGCGGACTGACGTCGGCGCGCGTAGGGGGGCCGAGGCCTCGCCGGCGTGTTCGCCTCGCGGGCCGGGAAAGCCGGTCGGCGGCTGGACCTTCCCGATCGCCCGGCGGTAGGGATCGGCCCAAGTCGGTGCGACGGCGGCACGTACGCGGACGGGATCCACGCGATACCGCCGCACCGGCGCAGGCCGGTGTCCAAGGCCACGCGCGTGGGCAGTCGAGCCAGTACCACCCCGCTTATCGGTGCCCTGGACGTCCCGAGGTCGGCTCCTAGGACGAAAGTCATGGGCCTATCGGCCAACGGCCTGGGCTAAGGTCACAGGCACCGATTCTTCTCCAGGGATTTCCCATGCCATACCGCTGGATTGCGCTGGCCATCGCCCTCACCTTGACGGACATGACCCAAGCCCACGACGTGACGAAGACCCCCGCCCCCGCCGTCCAGGCCGCCGGCGACGACGACAACCTCTGGCTCGACGACATCGACGGCGCAAAGCCCATGGCCTGGGTGAAAGCCGAGAATGCCAAGACCGTGGCCGCCTACGCGCAGAGCCCCGCGTTCAAGACGCTCGACGCCCGCCTGCTGGAGATGCTCGATTCGGAGGCGCGCATCCCTGCCGTCACCAAGATCGGCGACCACTACTACAACCTCTGGCGCGACAAGGCCCACCCCAAGGGCATCTGGCGCCGCACCACGCTGGCTGAATACCGCAAGGACGCCCCGGCGTGGGAAACCATCATCGACGTCGACGCGCTGTCGGCCGCCGAGAAAGAAAACTGGGTATGGCACGGCGTGCAGTGCCTTCGTCCCGCCAACCGCCGCTGCCTGGTCTCCCTGTCGCGCGGCGGTGCCGACGCCGACGTCATCCGCGAGTTCGACCTGACCACGCGTTCGTTCGTCAAGGACGGCTTCACCCTGCCCGAAGCCAAGACCCAGGTCGCCTGGATCGACGACGACCACCTGTTCGTGGCGACCGACTTCGGTCCGGGCTCGATGACCGAGTCGAGCTACCCGCGCATCGTGAAAGAGTGGACGCGCGGCACGCCGCTCGCCTCGGCCAAGGTCGTCTACGAAGGCAAGCCGACGGATATGTCGATCTCGGCCTACCGTGATCTCACGCCGGGCTTCGAGCGCGATTTCGTCCAGCGCGCTCTCGAGTTCTACAACAGCGAAACGTTCGTGCGTGGCAAAGACGGCAAGCTGACTCGCATCGACAAGCCGAACGACGCCGAAGTCGACGTCGAACGCGAATGGATGCTGCTCGAACTGCGCAGCGACTGGACCGTCGGCGGACATACGTATCCCTCCGGTTCGCTGCTGGCGGCGAAGTTCGACGACTACATGGCGGGCAAGCGTGACCTCGTCGCGCTGTTCACCCCCGACGAGCACACCTCGCTCGCGGGCCATTCGTGGACCCGCCATCACCTGTTCCTCAACCTGATGCACGACGTCTCCAGCCAGATCCGCGTGCTCACGCCGACGGACACTGGCCCGTGGACGAGCGAACCGCTGGGCGGCGCACCGGAACTGAGCGCCATGGAGGCTTACGGCATCGATGCGGACGATACCGACGAGTATTTCCTCACGGTCTCGGGATTCATCCAGCCCACCACGCTCTACTACGGCGTGCTCGGCCAGGGTGAGCGCGAGGCGCTCAAGCACACGCCCTCGTTCTTCGACGCGTCGAAATTCGTGGTGAGCCAGCACTTCGCCACGTCGAAGGACGGCACGAAGGTGCCTTACTTCGAAATCGCGCCGAAGGCCCTCAAGGCCGATGGGAGCAACCCGACCCTGGTCTACGGTTACGGCGGTTTCGAGATTTCGCTGCAACCGGCCTATGCGGCCAGCGCCGGCCGCGCCTGGCTGGAGAAGGGCGGCGTCTACGTGATCGCCAACATCCGCGGTGGCGGCGAATACGGCCCGCGCTGGCACCAGGCGGCGATGAAGGCCAACCGTCCTCGCGCCTACGAAGACTTCGCGGCCGTGTCGCAAGACCTCATCGACCGCAAGATCACCACCCCCCGGCACATGGGCATGATGGGCGGCAGCAACGGCGGCCTGCTCGCGGGCAACATGCTGACGACCTACCCGCAGCTCTACGGTGCCGTGGTCAGCCAGGTGGCCCTGCTCGACATGAAGCGCTACCCGCACATGTCCGCCGGCGCCTCGTGGATGGCCGAGTACGGCAACCCCGACAAGCCCGAGGAATGGAAATACATTCAGACCTTCTCGCCGTATCACAACCTGCACAAGGGCACCCGCTACCCGCCGGTGCTGTTCACCACCTCAACCCGCGACGACCGCGTGGGCCCGGTGCACGCACGCAAGATGGCCGCGCGCATGCAGGCGATGGGCCTGGACGCCAGCTTCTACGAGAACATCGAGGGCGGCCACGGAGCGGCGGCGGACAACAAGCAGTCGGCGTTCATGAGTGCCCTGGCGTATACGTATCTCTGGGAGCATCTGAAGTAAGCGCGTAGGCGGACGCGAACCGGGGCGCTCGTTCGGGACCCCGGGGGGCTGGAGGCGCCACGCCACGCGCCCCTGGTCCATCGCCCGTCTGCCGCTTTGCCTCACCCCATGGGGAGGCCGTATCCTTGACGGCTGCTCACCCCCTAAAACACCAAGGAACCCCCATGGGCCTGCACCTCGTCCCCGCCGGCAAGAACGTGCCGGACGACATCAACGTCATCATCGAGATTCCCAAGGACGCCGAGCCCGTCAAGTACGAGGTCGACAAGGACAGCGGGGCGATCTTCGTCGACCGCATCCTGTCCACCCCGATGCGCTACCCGTGCAACTACGGCTACGTGCCGGGCACGCTGGGCGGCGATGGCGACCCGCTGGATGCCCTGGTGATCCTGCCCCTGCCGCTCGTGCCGGGCTCGGTGATCCGGTGCCATCCGGTGGGCATGCTCAAGATGACCGACGAAGCCGGTTCGGACGAGAAGCTCGTGGTCGTGCCGGTCGGCAAAATCTTCGCCGGCTATGCCCACATCGACGACATCAAGCAGGTGTCGGGCCACTGGCTCGAGCGCATCGGCCACTTCTTCGAGCACTACAAGGATCTGGAGAAGGGCAAGTGGGTGAAGGTCGAAGGCTGGGTCGGCGCGGTCGAGGCGAAGGCCGAGATCCTCGCGGGCATCGAGCGCTACAAGGCCTCGAAGTAAGCCAGCTCGACATCGCTCCATGAAAAACCCGCCGAGCGATCGGCGGGTTTTTTTCGTCATGCCGGGCGCACCCTGTCTACAGCAGGGGAATCAGCAGCAGCGCCACGATATTGATGATCTTGATCAGCGGATTGACCGCCGGGCCGGCGGTGTCCTTGTAGGGATCGCCCACGGTGTCGCCGGTCACCGCCGCCTTGTGCGCGTCCGAGCCCTTGCCGCCGAAGTGGCCGTCCTCGATGAATTTCTTGGCGTTGTCCCAGGCGCCGCCGCCGGTCGTCATCGAGATGGCCACGAACAGCCCGGTGACGATGGTGCCGATCAACACGCCGCCCAGCGCCTGCGCCCCGGCTTCGGGGCCGCCGAGCCACTTGAAGCCGAAGATCACCACCACCGGCACGAGCACCGGCAGCAGCGACGGCACCAGCATTTCGCGGATTGCCGAGCGGGTGAGCATGTCCACCGCGCGGGAGTAATCCGGTCGCGTGGTCCCCTGCATGATGCCGGCGATCTCGCGGAACTGCCGTCGCACTTCCTCCACCACCGCGCCAGCGGCGCGGCCGACGGCCTCCATCGCCATCGCGGCAAAGAGGTACGGAATCAGGCCGCCGATCAGCAGGCCGATGATCACGTAGTGGTTGGACAGGTCGAAGCGCACCTCCGCGCCGCCGAAGTGCAGGCTCAGGTTGTGCGTGTAATCGGCGAACAGCACCAGCGCGGCCAGGCCCGCCGACCCGATGGCATAGCCCTTGGTCACCGCCTTGGTGGTGTTGCCCACGGCGTCCAGGGGATCGGTCACGCCACGCACGTCCGCTGGCAGTTCCGCCATTTCGGCGATGCCGCCGGCGTTGTCCGTGATCGGGCCGTACGCGTCCAGCGCCACCACCATGCCCGTCATGCTGAGCATGGCCGTGGCGGCGATGGCGATGCCGTAGAGGCCGGCGAGAGCGAACGCGCCCCAGATCGCGGCGCAGACCGCGAGCACCGGCAACGCCGTGGCTTTCATCGACACGCCCAGGCCCGCGATGATGTTGGTGGCATGACCGGTGGTGGACGACTGCGCCACGTGGCGCACGGGGCCATACTCGGTGGCGGTGTAGTACTCGGTGATCACCACCATGGCGCCGGTCAGCACCAGGCCGATGAGGGCGCAGCCGTAGATGCGCCCGCTACCGTAGGCCGAGTCAGCCATCAGCGATTGCGTGATCGGCCAGAACGCGATCGCCGCGAGCAGCGCCGAAACGAACACGCCCGCGTAGAGCGCGTTCATGATCTTGCCGCCCCGGGTTTTCACGAAGAACGTACCGATGACCGAGGCCACGATCGACGCCCCGCCCAGCACGAGCGGGTAAAGCACGCCGGAGGGGCCGGTCTCCGTCGCCATCACGCCGCCAAGCAGCATCGTGGCGATCAGCGTCACCGCGTAGGTCTCGAACAGGTCGGCCGCCATGCCGGCGCAGTCGCCGACGTTGTCGCCCACGTTGTCGGCGATCACGGCGGGGTTGCGCGGGTCGTCCTCGGGGATACCGGCTTCCACCTTGCCCACCAGGTCGGCGCCCACGTCGGCCCCTTTGGTGAAGATGCCGCCACCCAGGCGGGCGAAGATCGAGATCAGCGACGAGCCGAACGCCAGCCCGACCAGCGCGTGCAGGGCGTGACTCCGTTCGTAGCCCAGGTGCATGAGCGCGCCGTAGTACCCCGCCACGCCGAGCAGGCCCAGTCCGACCACGAGCATGCCGGTGACCGCGCCCCCGCGGAATGCGACCGCCAGGGCAGAAGAAAGGCCGCTGCGGGCGGCCTCGGCGGTACGGACGTTGGCGCGAACGGACACGTTCATGCCGATGTATCCGGCGGCGCCCGAAAGAATCGCCCCGAGCGCGAAGCCGATGGCCGTGCCCCAGTCGAGGAAGACGCCGATGAGCAGGAGGAGCACGATGCCGACGACGCCGATGGTGGCGTACTGGCGGTTGAGGTAAGCGCGTGCGCCTTCCTGGATGGCCGTCGCGATCGCCTGCATTCGTTCGTTGCCCGGCGATCTGGCCAATACCCAACTGACCGAAAACGCGCCGTACAGAATCGCCACGACCGCACATGCCAGCGCGATCCATAAACCGTACTGTTGCAGCATCGAAGCCTCCCCGAATTGTAGGAGCCCGGCAGGGCTCGTCCCGAGTATAGGCAGGGACGACGGGGAAACCTGTTGTGCGCTGCGCAACCTCGACGCGCGGCCGCTACGCCCACAGGCGAGCGGCCGCGCGAGGGGCCTAGCGCGAGGCGACGTCGAGGATGACGCCGGTGGCGATCGCCACGAGCAGGAAGTCGCTGTTGTCGCGCACCCAGTAGGAGCCGCGCGGCGGCGGACGCAGGCGGTAGTAGCCGTAATCGTTGATCACCACGCGCTGGCCGTAGTAGCGGTGGCCGCGCTCCCAATACCCGTGATGGCGCGGGCCGTAGTAGGGCGGCGGCACATGGTGGGGATAGCGGCCATATCCGTCGTGCGGGCGCGGCGGGGGCGGCGGCGGACGATGCCCGTGCCAACCCCGGTCGTGGTGGTGCGGCGGCCCCGGGGGGCCGCGGTCGTGCCAGCGGTCGTGGTCGGGCGCGGCGAAGGCCGCCGTGGCGGTTGAAAGGGCCAGCGCGGCAAGGGCGGCACGGAAAAGCGTGTTCATGCGAGTCTCCGGTGACGACCGTCATGCCTTGCGGCCGGTCGACAGGGGCCATCGTAAGAACTTATGGCTGAACCGAAAGGTTCACGAAAGGCGGGCCGCCGGGCCGCCGCTGCCGTTCGTTCAGGTGATCGAACCGGGTCGGAATTCCAGCCCGGCGGCCTCGGGGCGCCCGTCGAGGAAGAGCGCGGTGCGGCGCTCAGGCGAGCGGGCCAGCACGCGCCCTTCGCGCATCACCAGCAGACGGCCCGCCCGCAGCCGGATCGCTTCGTGCACGTCGCCTGCCTGCAGCAGCACGAGGTCGGCGCGCCGACCCTCGACGAGGCCGTACTCGTCGAGCCCCAGCACGCGCGCGCCGCCGGCGGTGACCGCATCGAAACACCGGGCCACGCCGGCCGTCGAGGTCATCTGCGCCACGTGCAGGCCCATGTGCGCCACCTCGAGCATGTCGCCCGAGCCCATGCCATACCAGGGATCCATCGCGCAGTCGTGGCCGAAAGCGACGTTGACGCCCGCGTCGAGCAGCTCGGGCACGCGGGTCATGCCGCGCCGCTTCGGATACGTGTCGTGGCGGCCCTGCAAGGTGATGTTGATCAGCGGGTTGGCGATGGCGTGCACGCCGGCCTCCGCGATGAGCGGCAACAGCTTGGACACGTAGTAGTTGTCCATCGAGTGCATCGAGGTCAGGTGCGATCCGGCGACCCGGCCCTGCAGGCCCGTGCGTAGCGTCTCGGCGGCCAACGTTTCGATGTGGCGGGACATCGGGTCGTCGGACTCGTCGCAGTGCATGTCCACGCGCAGCCCGCGTTCGGCCGCCAGCTCGCACAGCCAGCGGATGGATGCCGCCCCGTCGGCCGTCGTACGTTCGAAGTGGGGAATGCCGCCGATTACGTCCACGCCCCGGTCCAGCGCGCGCACGAGGTTCGCCTTCGCGTTCGCCGAGCGCAGCAGGCCGTCCTGCGGAAACGCCACCAGCTCCAGGTGCAGGTAGGGCGCCACGCGCCGTTTGACCTCGAGCAAGGCGTCGACGGCGAGCAGGCGGTCGTCGCAGACGTCCACGTGGCTGCGGATGGCCAGCAGGCCCTGGGCCACGGCCATGTCGCAGTAGGCCATGGCCCGTGCCACCAGGGCGTCCATCGTGAGGCGTGGCTTGAGCTCGCCCCAAAGGGCGATGCCCTCGAGCAGGGTGCCCGACGCGTTGAGCCGGGGCAGGCCGAGCGAGAGCGTGGCATCCATGTGGAAATGCGCATCGACGAACGGCGGGGACACCAGCCGGCCGGCCACGTCGATTTCCTCGGCGCCCGTGGCGTCGAGGGCGGGGCGAATGGCGGCGAAGCGGCCGTCGCGGATGCCGATGTCGATGTTCCGACGGCCATCGGGCAGGCACGCGTGGCGGAGGATGAGGTCCATGGATAACTCCGGTCGATCGATGGCCCATGATCGCCGATCGCGCCGGGAAAGGGGCGCGGGCGGGTCCCTTCACGCGGGCGGACGCATCCTGCGGCACCATAGACCGTCCCATGGACCTGCAAGAAAAACTCGCCATCCTCGCGGATGCCGCCAAGTACGACGCCTCGTGCTCGTCCAGTGGCGGCAAGGGCCGCAACTCCCTCGGCACGGGCGGCATCGGCTCGACCGAAGGCATGGGCATCTGCCATGCCTACGCACCCGATGGCCGTTGCATCTCGCTGCTGAAGATCCTGCTGACCAATTTCTGCATCTACGATTGCGCGTACTGTGTCAATCGCCGGTCGAGCAACGTGCGCCGTGCCCGTTTCACGCCGGAAGACGTGGTCGAACTCACGCTGGAGTTCTACCGGCGCAACTACATCGAAGGCCTGTTCCTTTCCTCGGGCATCATCCGCTCGCCGGACTACACGATGGAGCAACTGGTCCGCGTGGCGCGCTCGCTGCGCACCGAGCATCGCTTCGGCGGCTACATCCACCTCAAGACGATTCCCGACGCCTCACCCGAATTGATCGATGCCGCCGGTCGCTGGGCCGACCGTCTCAGCATCAACGTGGAGATGCCGACCGAAACCGGGCTCAAGTCGCTGGCGCCGGAGAAGCACCTGGGCGACATCCGTGGCGCCATGGGACGTCTGCGCCTGGCGATCGACGAAGCCAAGGCCGAGAAGAAAGCGCCGCGCTTCGCCCCGGCGGGGCAGAGCACGCAGATGATCGTGGGCGCGGATGCCGCGAGCGACCGCGACGTGCTGGCGACCAGCACCAATCTCTACACCAACTATCGGCTCCGCCGCGTCTACTACTCGGCCTTCAGTCCGATCCCGGACGCGTCGAAGATCCTGCCCCTGAAGCCGCCGCCGCTGGTGCGCGAGCATCGCCTTTACCAGGCCGACTGGCTTATGCGGTTCTACGGCTTCGCCGCGGACGAGATCGCCCCGCCCGGCGACAGCGGCATGCTGCCGTTGGACATCGATCCGAAGCTCGGCTGGGCACTGCGCCATCGCGACCGGTTTCCCGTCGACGTGAACCGCGCGTCGCGCGACATGCTCCTGCGCGTGCCGGGGCTGGGTGTGAAGACGGTCGACAAGATGATCGCGATGCGCGCGCACAAGCGCATCCGCTACGACGACCTCGTGCGCCTGCGCGTGCCGGTGCGCAAGGTCGCGCCGTTTGTCGAGACGGTGGACCACCGCCCCCGCGGCGACCGCGAGAGCCTCGCATTGCGGCGTGACCTGCGCGAACCGGCGCAGCCCGACCTGTTCGGTTGATGTACCGCGTCACGCTCGACGACGCGTCCGACCTCGACGCCTGGCGGAACACCGCGCGCGCCCTGCTGCTGGCGGGCGTCGCGCCCGCGGACGTCGCCTGGCAAAGCGCCGGCGACAGCCTGTTCGGCGAGGCCGGCGACACCCTGCCGCCGCCGCGCGCGACCCGTGTACCCGCCGTGCCCCGTCGCTTTCTCGCGCTGGCCGGCGTGGTGCTCGCGCACACCGATCCGCGTCGGCATGCGGTGCTGTATCGCATGCTGTGGCGGCTTGCCGACGGAGAGAAAAGCCTGCTCGACCTGGCGACCGACGATGACGTGCGCTGGGCCTACACCTGCGCCAAGCAGGTCACCCGCGACATGCACAAGATGAAGGCGTTTGTCCGCTTCCGCGAAGTGCGCCTGGACAACGAAAGCGTGTATGTCGCATGGTTCGAGCCGACGCACGACATCGTCACGCGGGTCGCGCCGTTCTTCGTGCGCCGGTTCACCGGCATGCGCTGGTCGTTGCTCACCCCGTCACGCACCGCCCACTGGGACGGCGCCACGCTCTCGTTCGGGCCCGGGGCGCAACGCGCGGACGCGCCGTCGGACGACGCGCTCGAAGACCTGTGGCGAACCTACTACGCCAGCATCTTCAACCCGGCCCGCCTGAAAGTGGACGCGATGCGCCGCGAGATGCCGGTGCGCTACTGGAAAAACCTCCCGGAAGCGCGGCTCATCCCCGAACTGGTGCGCGATGCGCTGCCGAGGATGCAGGCCATGGTCGAGAAGCAACCCACGGTCCCGAAGAAAAAGATCACGCCGTTGCAGAAGGCGGTGGACGACGCGCCCGAGGGGAGCCTCACTGCCTTGCGCAGGCAGGCGCGCGACTGCCGTGCGTGCGAGCTGTGGAAGCCCGCCACGCAGACGGTCTTCGGCGAGGGGCCGGCGCATGCGCGCGTGGTGGTGATCGGCGAGCAGCCCGGCGACCAGGAAGACCTTGCCGGCAAGCCGTTCGTCGGCCCGGCGGGCAAGCTGTTCGACAAGGCGCTGGGCGAGGCCGGGATCGAACGCGACCAGCTCTACGTGACCAACACGGTGAAGCATTTCCGCTTCGAACCCCGTGGCAAGGTGCGCCTGCACAAGCGTGCCAGCGCCGAACAGCAGGCCGCCTGCCGTCCGTGGCTGGCGGCGGAGATCGACCGTATCCAGCCCGCGGCGCTGGTCTGCCTGGGCGCGATGGCCGCCCAAGCCGTGTTCGGGGCATCGTTCCGGCTGATGGCACAACGTGGCGCCTGGATCGACCTTCCCGACGGCCGCCGCGCGATGGCGACCGTGCATCCGTCCTACCTGCTGCGCGTGCCCGATCCCGACGAACGCGAGCAGGCCTACGCGCAGTTCGTCCGCGATCTCACCCTCATGCGCGAGGCCCTGTAGGAGGGCACCGCGCGCGACCGAACGTCGGGTGCCCGCTGCCCTAGGACGCCGCCTTGAACTTCTTCAGCTTCTTCGGCACCGCGGTGTTCCTCAGGCTCACGTACACCGGCAGGCCATCCTCGCCGAACGGCGGCGGCAGCTCGCCCTGGATCAGCGGTGCCAGGTAGCGTCGTGCCGCCGCGGTGATGCCGAAGCCGTCCTTGGACATGAAGTTCTTCGGCATCTTCTTCTCGTGGTTGGCGATCTTGTCCAGCGGCGCCGCTTCGATCGTCCATTTGTAGGGCTCGTCGGACACCCGCACGATCACCGGCATCACCGCGTTGAGGCCTTCGGCGGCGTATTCCACGGCCTTCTTGCCGACCGCGTAGGCCTGGTCGACGTCGGTCCGTGACGCGATGTGCCGTGCCGAGCGCTGCAGGTAGTCGGGCAGGGCCCAGTGACACTTGAAGCCCAGCTTCTCGCGCACCAGGGCGACCAGCACGGGCGCAACGCCGCCCAGCTGCGCATGCCCGAAGGCGTCGCGGGCGCCCGATTCGGCGAGAAAGCGCCCCTGGGCATCCTTCACGCCCTCCGACGCCACCACGGTGCAGTAGCCGACCTTGTCGACCGTTGTCTGCACGCGGGCGAGGAATGCCTCGGGATCGAACACATTCTCGGGGAACAGGATCACATGCGGCGGATCGCCCGCCTTGCTGCCGGCCAGGCCGGCGGCCGCGGCGATCCAGCCGGCGTGGCGTCCCATCACTTCGATGACGAACACCTTGGTCGAGGTATCCGCCATCGACGCCACGTCGAGGCTCGCCTCGCGCACCGACAGGGCGGTGTACTTGGCCACCGAGCCGAAGCCGGGGCAGGTGTCGGTGACCACGAGGTCGTTGTCGATCGTCTTCGGCACGCCGATGCAGT